>JABDLW010000127.1 GCA_013001805.1 Saprospiraceae bacterium
GATGTCAATACACAGATAGTATAACTGTGACTACACCCAGTCAAACGCCACCAAGTATTACAATCAAAGGTTCTAACGCGACCGATACAACTTTCTGCAGTGGAGGGATGGTTGTGCTAAAATCTGACCAACCAACAGGAAACATGTGGAGTACCGGTGCGACCAGTGATAGCATCATCGTTAATTCCAGCGGAAATTACAGTCTGATGTTTGATGATGGCACTGGTTGTGGACTGCAACAGTCGAATACGATTACGGTAACTGTGAATCCCCTGCCCACTCCATCGATAAGCGGAACACTCGGAATTTGTCCGGGCGGAGGAAATATGACTACGCTGGATGCAGGTGCCGGCTATGTCAGTTATGAATGGTCCAATTTCAGCACTACACAAACAATTGATGTTAGTGTAGCTGGAAGTTTCTCTGTGACAGTAATTGATGCAAATATGTGTCAAGGCACTTCTCCCGATGTAAACACATTCTTCTCAACACCGCCTTCACCCGCAATATCAGGAAACTTAGATTTTTGTAACGGCGATTCTACTGAATTGGATGCAGGTACATTTAGCAGCTATCTTTGGTCTACCGGTGCGACGACACAAAAAATCTTTGCCAAAACTGCCGAAGCATTCAGTGTGACTGTAACAGATGGTAGTGGGTGTATAGGTACCAGTCCTAACGTCACAACTAAGTTTTACGCCACATCTTTACCAGGTATTTCTGGTCTGGGTGGATTCTGCCCTGGTGGTTCAACAACTTTGACCGCAAGTAATGGATTCAATTCCTACTCCTGGTCAACCGGTAGTTCAAATCAAAGTATCACAGTCAGTACAGTTGGCAACTATTCAGTGACCGTAACGGATAATAATGGTTGTAAGACTTCCCGGACTAAATCTATGATCGAGTTTGCAAACCCGGAACCTTTCATCGCTGGTGCCTTGAGCTTCTGCGGTGGAAGTAGTGTTCAAATTAAGGCCGAAGATGTTAATTCGGTCGGATTTATTTCATATGCCTGGAGTACCGGAGCAACGTCAAAGGGTATATTTGTTGAAACCCCTGGCAACTATTCTGTCACAGTAACCGATATCCATGGATGTCAAGGAGATACCAGTGAAATGGTGGTTGAAGACGGGTCAGTACCAGATTCCCCGGGAGCAATTTCGGGTCCTGATTTTGTACCTGGCGATTCATCTCTATTGATATATTCGATTGCACCCGTTTCGAATACATTGTTTTATTACTGGTTATTTCCGGAAGGAGTTACCATTGTTGGGCAAGAAGATGCTTCGGCGGTTGTAGTACGAATCGATTCAATACCCGTTGGAGAGATGTCTGTCGCTGCAGCCAATGGATGCGGTCTGAGTCCAACTCTTAATGGTACAATCATGAATTTTGAACTTCCGATTAGAGGCGACTGTAACAAAGCTGAATTCGTAATCGATAACAGTCCAATTAGCTCTGGCATCTACCAGGGAAATACGCTTAGTTCGGCAGGTACGGTACCTGTGAATGCGCTGGTGATCTTTAAGGCACAATCAGCCGCCAATCTCAATGCCAATTTCAACGTAGGCCTTGGTGCCGTTTTTGAGATTGAAATCACCGACTGCAATTGACAGGTTAGAATGATTTCCGATGTAAGATTGATTAAAGAAAGAATAATGACTAGATAGGAAGCCCTTGGGACCCGGGGGCTTTTCCAGTCAGTTAATGGAGTAGACTGCACTTGCTCTAAGGCTCTATTTTTGCAATGATTGAGCTCTTGGGTTAGGGCAAAAAAAAAGACCGGCTCTTTTTTCCCCCTATGTAAGAACCGGTCCAGACCATGAGATAATTGACGTGTGCTTCTTTCGCTTTTGGATCGCAGCCGACCTTCTTTAAGATGTCGGCCGAAGCATTATGCTAGTATTAATGCATATTATATGCCAATTATTCTTTCTATGATCAATAAATATTAAATTTTTATAATTTTATCTATAAATAACTGAATTTCAATAATATATCTATTATAAATTATTTACATATCAAATGTATAATCTTTTTGTTGATTGTGCAACTCTTTTCAATTTTTTTTTAGAAAAAACCATAATATTTTGATTTTGCCCGAGAATGGGCAGGTGAGGGCTAATTAAACCCACCCGTCAATTTGTCAGTTATCCCTGCGATGGCATGTCATTTGACCAAGTAAGAGCAAATCAAAATGTACGACAAAATGGCTATGGAGAAAGGAACAATCTCAGTAGAATCGCAGAATATCTTTCCAATCATCAAGAAATTTTTATACGCAGATCATGATATCTTCTTGCGTGAGTTAATTTCCAATGCAGTAGATGCCACTCAAAAACTAAACACCTTGGCAAACAAGGGGGTAGTAAAATCCGAATTGGGAGACCTCACCATCGAGGTGGAAGTTGACAGCGATGCCAAAACAATCACCATAAAAGACAAGGGCATTGGCATGACGGAGGAGGAAGTGAAAAAGTACCTCAACCAGGTGGCTTTTTCTAGTGCAGAAGAATTCGTTAAAAAGTATAAAGCCGAGAACACAATCATCGGTCATTTTGGGCTGGGATTTTATTCTGCTTTTATGGTGGCTGACCGGGTAGAGGTCATTACCAAGTCTTACCGGAAAAATGCGGCATCGGTGCGATGGGAATGTGAAGGTGAACCTGAATACGGGATTGAAAAAGCGAATAGGAAAAATCGCGGTACTGACATTATTCTCCACATTAATGATGACAGCAAAGAATTTTTAGAAAAATCAAGGATTGAACAACTGCTGAAGAAATACTGTAAGTTCCTTCCGGTTCCCATTAAGTTTGGGACAAAAACCGAGACGAATTATGAGGGAGAAGGCGAGGACAAGAAGGAAATCAAAACGGAAGTTGATAACATAATCAACAATCCGGATCCAGCCTGGAAGAAAACCCCACGCAGTCTAAAAGATGAGGACTATAAGGACTTTTATGAAGAGTTATATCCATTTAGTCAGGCTCCACTTTTTTGGATTCACCTCAATATAGATTTTCCGTTCAACCTTACCGGCATCTTGTATTTTCCCAAACTGTCGCAACAGTTTGAAGTACAAAAAAATAAAATCCAACTTTACAGCAACCAGGTCTACGTAACCGATGAGGTGAAAGATATTGTACCTGAGTTCCTGACTTTACTACATGGTGTTATCGATTCACCGGATATTCCCTTGAATGTATCTCGCAGCTACCTGCAGAGTGATCATAATGTAAAAAAGATCACGAGTTACATCACAAAAAAAGTATCTGAGAAGCTTCAATCACTCTTTAAGAAAGATCGTGAGCAATATGAATCGAGATGGGATGAAATTGCTCCGATAGTGAAGTATGGTATGATCACAGATGATAAATTTTATGAAAAGGCTACTCAATTTGCGTTGCTTAAGAGCATTGATGGGAAATGCTATACCATCGAAGAATATCGCGAAAAAGTGAAACCCAATCAAACCGACAAGCATGGAAAAGTGGTGTTGATCTATGCCAATCAGGAAAAAGAACAAGACACATTTATTTCAGCTGCTAAAAACCGGGGATATGATGTTTTGATTCTGGATCAGATTATCGATAACCACTTTATCCAACATTTGGAGCATAAAGGCGACAACTTACTGTTTGTTAGAGTGGATTCAGACACTACGGACAATTTAATCCAGACCGATGAAGTTGTGGAATCCGTACTTTCGGAAAAAGAACAAGAAAAAGTCAAAACTCTTTTTGAAACGGTGCTAAACAAAGACAGTCATAGCATTCAATTGAAACCTCTCACCGCTGATGATCATCCCGTGCTGATCACGAAACCGGAATTTATGCGAAGAATGCAGGAAATGCAGCGATTGCAGGGTATGGGAGGCATGGAGATGCCGGAGATGCACAATTTAGTGATCAATAGCAATCATCCCTTGATTGCCAGTAAGTTACTGAAAATGAAGAGTGAAGAAAAAAAGCAAGATTTTGTAAAATACTTGTATGATCTGGCCCGGCTGAACCAACAAATGCTGAAAGGATCCGAATTGACTTCATTCATTGACCGAAGTCTTAGCTTTGTTAGCTAGCACTTTAAATTGTCATAATCTGGTTGCTGGAATACGAGGCTGGGAGGCCTACAATTGACTAATTAATTCCTTCACCCACAATTGGTCTTGTGCCGTGCCAATGATATTTAATTCTGTGAGCATTTCAACAGCGCGTGCTTCTTCATTTAGTTTTAAATATAGAAGCACCAGCCTGCGGAGTGCTGCCGTATCAAAAAGCTGGGAATTAAATCGAACACGTTGGTAACTAGTTATCGATTGTAAATACTGTTGTTGTTTTTCACGCAATATTGCATCGTAGTAAACCAAAGTCATATTAGATGTATCTCTTCTTTGCATTTCATTTATGCAGGTCAGAGCCAAATCAAAATCCTCAGTCGCCAGAGCGTAATCAAGTGTGTTACTTTGCGAATCAGATCGCTCATTCGATCGGATTCGCATAACTGGCAACTGCGATGTCAAATCAAGTGAATAACTTTGATATAAACGTTCCATTTTCCCGGACTCATAATATAAAGTTGCTCCTGCCGTCAATACAATTAACAAGGAGAATAATATCAAGCCATTGCGGTTTGCGAGAAAAAACCTGAAGATGTTCCTATGCATTTGTTTGCTTCAATGGGATTCAGGTGTTAAGCCCAGTCATCTCTGGGTAAGTTAGTTTGCAGTTTTGACGTCCCAGGTAAAGGAAGATACAATGTGCTCTAAATATAGCATTTGATTTCTTTTACGTTCACCAGGTGCCAAAATAAAGGCATCAATATAAACCAACTCGGTTTTATCTTCATTTAAGATCAGATAAGAGACAAATGGGCCTGCCAAAAAGTCTCCTTCCATCTCCCAAATACCACGGGTTTCCACTGCATAGCTTCCATCTAGCTGAATGGTTTGAGTATAGATTGGTAGGTCGACCGTGTTGGTGCGCATGTAAGTTCCTTCAAGACTCGAGCTGACGTTATATTTGCCTAAGGTGTCACGTAAGGCAATAATGCTATTTTTTTCAAATTGACTTTGGTCTGTATATGGCAGTTTATGAATTAAAAGATTGGTCACTATGAGTTCATTTTCCCGAATCAACCAAAGCGTACTGTCCTCTTCCGTATTGATTTTATAATCCGTAGGAATGTCTATGCGACAACCGAAGAGCTGTGAAATGCGGTTCATTAGGATGTTGTTGTTACCTCCGAGATAAACCGTAGCATCAATCTGCTCCCGATATTGTTCTTGCATGACTCGAGCAATTGATGGGAATTTCGTCACGACTTTTCTGGCCAGGTCCTTCTCACCTGCACCAAATAGATAAACAATAACCTGATCTTTAGCCCAGCGATCGTGTCCCATATTCGTACTATAGGATGTATCCTGACGTGCCCTCATCGTCTTTTCGCTACCGAGATCCTGTGCGATCAGTTGCGTGGTAGCAGATTCTTCATCCAGCATGTCTGCTACTATCAAATAAGCTTTCAGAGATCTACGTGATGATTCCGCCTGAAGATCATCGGGAGTAAAATGCTTGAGGTCAAACAAGGGCTCTGGTTGTGGTAAGATGGGATACGCAGAACCAAAATAATAACTGATGGAGTCTCCGATCGGTCCTTCCCAAATTTCCTGGTCGGCAATAATGGCAAGCTGGTTTAAGCTACCCACCGCAATAGGAGTTGGCTCCAGGCGCTTTCGAGCTTCTTCTGTACAACTTCCCAAAACCAGCGATATCACCACTAAGAGTGAAGATACCTTCAAGAATAATCTGCTCATCCTATCCTACTTTTAACTAAAAGATGTGCAATTAGTATG
This sequence comes from Saprospiraceae bacterium, assembly GCA_013001805.1. Lineage (GTDB taxonomy): Bacteria > Bacteroidota > Bacteroidia > Chitinophagales > Saprospiraceae > JABDMH01. Next base: position 5,855 of record JABDLW010000127.1, read on the forward strand.
GCTTGGTGTATTTTGAATTATGTAAACTGTAGTTCCAGTCACTGAACAAGCTAGTTGCAAGTCTGGAGTCTGAGTTCTAAAACAACTGCTCCACTATATTATCTTCTGAAATACCTTCAGCCTCTGCCTTATAATTGCGCACAATACGGTGCCTTAGCACATAATTGGCAATTTTTTGCACATCATCAATGTCTGGCGAATATTTTCCTTGGATCGCAGCGTGGCATTTAGCTCCCAGAACCAAGTATTGTGAAGCTCGGGGGCCGGCTCCCCAGGTAATGTATTTCTGGACAATCTCCGGGGCCATACTCGAGGCAGGCCTGGTTTTATTGGATAACTCTACGGCATATTCCAGAACCTTGTCAGCTATGGGAATCTTCCGGACAAGAGATTGAAAAAATTGTATTTGCTGTGCCGAGAGGATGTTGCTGAGATCAGCTTTGTAATTTGAGGTAGTCTCCTTTACCACCTTAATTTCTTCTTCGTAAGAAGGATAGGTCAACGGAATGTTGAACATGAACCGATCCAACTGTGCTTCCGGTAATGGATATGTCCCCTCCTGCTCGATTGGGTTTTGCGTAGCCAGCACAAAAAACGGTTGGGGCAAACGATGACCCACACCGGATACGGTGACCGATCGTTCTTGCATGGCCTCGAGCAGCGCTGCTTGCGTTTTGGGTGGTGTACGGTTTATCTCATCAGCGAGGACAATATTTGAAAACAAAGGACCTTTATTGAATTTGAAATGACGATCCTCGTCAAGAATTTCAGATCCGGTGATATCTGATGGCATCAGATCTGGTGTAAACTGAATTCGTTTAAAATGTAGGTCGAGCACTTCGGCAATGGTGCTTACAAGGAGAGTTTTGGCCAGTCCGGGCACGCCAACCAAAAGACTATGTCCATTACTAAACAAGGAAATTAGAACTAACTTAACCACGTCATCCTGACCGACAATGACTTTCCCAATTTCTTTTCGTAAGTCACTATAAGAATGAGCTAGTGCATCGACGGCTTCCACATCCGTTTTATAAATCGGCTCTGCTGTTGACATAAAAATATTTATAGGTTGAAGAGAATCTTAGAATTGCTCAAAATTAACATTTTACTATTACCAAACGGGCAAGATCAATTTTTGTTTTAAGGTTCATTGTTCCCATTTCGGCTTTATAATGCTTGACCGGGACAAGGCCAGCGGAAGTCTGAGACTTCATAGTTTTTAATCTGGTAGGAGTAGTGCCACCACTCCGTTCGAATGTGCTTAAATCCAACTTCTTGCATTAAGTCTCTAAGCTTTCTTCTGGCTGTCAAGACTTCAGCTGGTAGCTTCGTAAAGGTATGATATGCCTTTTCGCCAAAGAAGTCATATTCAGTACCCATGTCGATTTCATGACCATTCTGGTCGATTAAAGTAAGGTCTACCGCTGCTCCCCGATTATGCATACTGCCTTTTGCGGGATTTGTGACATACCGTGCATCAGGTACTTTACGCCACAGTGCTTCCTGCACTGACCGGGGACGATAGCAATCAAAAAGTTTTAGGCCAAGATTATCCGCTCTTAATGCTTCAAAAGCGACAGCAATAGCTTCTGCTACCTCCTTTCTCAATAAACATCGCTCACACGGATACAATTGGATCCCCACAAAGTTATCACTGGTAGCATATCTAATATCCAGGACGAGCTCAGGTATTAGGCTCTTTACATCCACCCAGCCTTCCGGCAATGTGTCATTTACTGTTGCAGTTCTTTCATCAACCTCTGTCTTATCCCGGATGTTCAAGGGGATCTCGTTCAGCTGTTTGATCTCTGGTTGCACCTGATCAGGACTTCCACAACCAAGGAAAAGCACTAAAATACAAGGCAGTCTCATATTTTGGCTATCAAATCCAGAAATTCCAATTCAGTATAGATCTGCACGGTACCCAGTTGCTGTGCTTTTGTTAATTTACTGCCAGCATTTTGCCCGACCACCAGTATATTCAGATTGGAACTCACCGAACTAAGATTTTTCGCACCCATATCTTCGGCAATTTGCTGTGCTTCTTTACGGTTGAGTTTCTCTAGTGAACCCGTAAATAGAATCGTCTTACCAAGCAAAGGAGCATCAGTAGCTACTTTCCGCGGCCGGTCCTTTTCCGTTTGCTTCATATTAACACCCGCTTCTTCCATTCTCTTCAACATATCCACGTTTCTGGGATCCTTAAAATAATTAATGACCTGTTTAGCCAGAACTGGTCCGATATCTTTAATAGCAGTAAGCTCTTCGATGGAGATCCGAGTCAGGTCTAGAATATGATCGATTCTTTCCGCTAGGAGCTTAGATGCCTTTTTACCTAAATGGTGGATACTTAAGCTGTGTAAGAGGCGATAGAGCGGGTTGTGCTTAGCGTGTTCAATTGCATTTTGGAGTTTTTTTGCCGATTTATCACCAAACCCTTCCAATGATGTAATCTTGTCATAGTCCAAATAATAAAGGTCAGCGACATCGCGAATCCATCCCAATTCCCAAAACCTTTCGATGATGGAACGTCCCAGGCCATCAATGTTCATCGCGTCTTTTGAGACGTGAAAGATAATCCTTTGCAGATCTTGAGCTCCACAAGTGCATGCAGGGCATCGCCAGGCTGCCTCCTCTTCCTCACGTACCAGGGCAACTGATTCTTCTTGATTGATAGGGCAATGGGTAGGAAAAATGATGGGTGATTCCTCTCCTGTTCTCACTTCAGGCAGCGCTTTTACTATGTAAGGGATTACATCTCCCGCTCTTTCCACCAAAACCTGATCACCTATGCGCAGGTCTTTGGTCTTGATAAATTCCTCTTTATGCAGTGAAACAC
>JABDLW010000132.1 GCA_013001805.1 Saprospiraceae bacterium
CACCATGACAATCCTTAATGAGACCACGCCGAATGCGCTCCTCTAGAACAGTACTATGTGAATCAATAAAATGATCTGAAAATGATCTCACCTGGCTCACTAATCCCGTGTATTTTCCTGCAAAGTCCCGATTCAAAATGCCCTCGATAGATCTGATATCATTGAAGATATCTTTCAATGCCCGGGCATCTAAAGGCTCCATAATTCCTGGCAAGCTGCGGTGAAAATTCACTAATATTTCGGCAATTTTTACAATATCAGCATGGGTTACGCTATGGCTTTGCAACATCCTGTGCATCTCCTTTCGATTGTCCATTCTTCGCATCTGTAATGCATGATCAGCAATAGCACCCGTTTGTGAATGAATCAAAAATTGACCATCTTTTTGCCTGACGGGGACAACATCCAAATACATATCCCCTGCCAGCCTCTGATTCAGTTTAAGTTCTTGATCACAATAGAACTTCCTTTTTGCTATAGAAGAAAAATCCAGAAAGGAAAACTGAATGGCTTTCTTGATTTTGTAAGCATGGGCTTTTGTCAGGATAACAAACGATATGTGGGTCTCGATAAATTTCTCGATGGACTCCCCGAATATTTTAATATTTCGAACTTGTGCTTCGGTCATTTCTTCAATAAATCGCAATAGATCAAGACTTTATTCAATAGTTCCTGTTCCGTGAGAATATCTGTGGACACCAACAAATGTGGCCGGGTTACTTCATCCCATTGATTCCGAATCATTAAAAAAACCTGATAGTCGGCCTCACTATCCGGCCGCTTCTTTGATACGCGTTTTTTAATCAGTGTCTCATCTGCCGTTGTCAAAACCCAAAATATTTCATTTGTATATCTTTTCGCCAATTTTTCAAATTCATCTCTTAACGAATTTGAATAAAATGTGGTGTCCACCAACACATGAGAACCCTCTGTCAAGGCAGATTCCATTCTGGCCTGCATTTCCCGGTACACCTCGTGCTTGTCTTCAGGCTCGTAATGTTGTCTCTTTCCAATTTCCTTTCGCACAACATCACTACTAATATGTTTGGCATCGACCCGAGCCGCGAGAAGTTTGGCCAGATAAGTTTTTCCAGTACCTGGCAGTCCCATAATAAATATAACTTTCAAGTTGGTTCCTTCAATTTAGCATCTCTTTAGGGTATCTGTAATTATTCCGTTCATGGCCTGAACACCCCAACAAGGTGGGGGCTGGATGGATCTCTTAAATTCAAAATCTCTCATCCTCAGTCTCATTCAGGAGTAAATAGAGGTATCCTTTTAAAGATTTTTTTCAAAATGATATTCCGAGGCTTCAGATTTTCTAAAGTCGAATTCATATTTTCGCAATAAGTGAATCATCCCCTCGTTCGATTCCAAAACATCCGCTTCGATTTTTTGAATTCCCCGGCTTCTGGCAATTTCGATAATATATTCTGTCATAATATTTCCGAGTCCTAATCTCTGCCAGGAATCGGCTATTACTATGGCATATTCGGCACTCTCATTCCATGCTTCAGCGATAAGTCTCACGACTCCAATTATTTTATATTTATTTCTGTCCTTTACTTCGGCAATTATGGCCATTTCCCGGTCATAGTCAATATGCGTGAACCGGCTGAGCATCGAATGATTTACTTCATTGATGTAGCCAAAAAAACGGAAATAAATCGTCTCCCTGGATAGTCTCTCGAAGAGTTCAGCCTCCATGGGCTCATCTTCGGGACGAATGGGTCGGAGCCGGATTTTATGGCCATTCTTCAGAACAACATCTTTTTCATATTGTGAAGGGTAGGGTGATATGACCAAGTGTTGATAAGGATGTTTCGGATCAGCCGTGATTGCCTGGTCCAAAACGATATTCGCATCGAGTACGGCACCACCTTCATGATCGATGACAAAAGGATTAATATCGATTTCCTTTATTTCAGGAAAATCCATTACCAGGTAACTAAATTTATAAATGATGAATTGCAATTCCTCCAGATTGATACCTGGCATATTTCGATATCCTTTTAACAACTCAAATATTTTTGTCCCTTCCATCAATCTCCGCGCTAATGCCATGTTCATGGGAGGAAGACCGATACTGCGATCTTTAAAAACCTCAACGGCAATACCACCCATGCCAAATAAAATGACAGGGCCAAAAAAAGGATCTTTATTTGCTCCAATCAACAGTTCTGTAGGCTTATTAATCATACGTTCAATGAGAATGCCCTCGAGGTTGGCATCGGGATAATGCTTCCTGGCACTAGCCATTATTTCATTGAAAGCTACTTTTACCGCTACTTCAGTCTGGACATTAAGCCTAACTCCACCTATGTCTGTCTTGTGGCCAATATCCGGAGAGGCGATCTTCATAACGACCGGAAATCCCATTTTTTTTGCCGCAATTACGGCCTCTTTTTCAGAGCTCACGATTTCTCCTAAATTAACCGGAATGCCATATAATGACAGCAATAGCTTACCCTCTCGCTCATTAAGACGGTACCGTCCCTTCTTTAGCACATCATTTATCATGGTGGCTGCTTTTTCCCTTTCAGGATAAAACGCCTGGGGAATTGCCGGAGTAAATTCATATAATAATTCGATATTCTTAAAATAACTGTAGATTTTAAGAAAGACATCTACGGCACGCTCGGGAAAGCGAAAATTTGGTATTCTGTTCACTTCCAAAACTTCCCTGCCGGCTTGCACATCTTCTTCTCCCATCCAACATGCCAGCACCGGTTTACGGGCACCTTTGCAGACAGCCGAGACCTGCTCTGCGACATCTCGTGCATCCGTCACATCCTGCGGTGTCAAAATCACCAGGACACCATCAATAGCATTATCAGCGAGACAGGAAGCTACCGCCAGGCCATATTGTTTGGCAGTAGCATCACCCAATATATCAATCGGATTTTTCTTGCTCCAGGAATGTGATAAAACTTTATTGAGATGAGAGACTACTTCTTCCGATAATTTGGGTAATTGACCTCCGTGTTCCATGAGATAGTCGGTGGCCAGTATTCCCGGTCCACCGGCATTAGTCACTATTGCCAGCCGGTTACCTTTCGGTAATGTCTGCATGGCTAAAGCCTGGGCCAGGTGAAATAATTGTGCGATCGTATCTACACGGATGATACCGGCACGCCGGAAAGCTGCATCGAAAACCAGATCATTACCTGCAAGAGAACCGGTGTGAGACAATGCAGCTCTGGCTCCTTCACTACTCCTGCCGGCTTTGAGTACAATAATAGGTTTCGAGCGGGCATATGCCCGTGCAGCACTCATGAAAGCACGAGCATTATTTAGTGACTCCATGTAAATCAAAATACAAGCCGTGTGGGGATCCGCACCAAAAAAATCAATCAGATCATGAAAGTCTATATCAATGGTCGAACCAATAGATACCAGATGACTGAATCCTACGTTTTGCGTCACCGACCAATCCAGAATCGAAGTACAAAGTGCCCCACTTTGAGACAAAAATGCCACGTTACCTTTCAATGCCATGCGGCTGGCAAAACTCGCATTTAAATCGATCGACGTATTAAGGAAACCAAGACAATTGGGCCCGACGATTCTAATGCCATTTTTTCTGGCATTCTTTAAAATCTGATCGTACATTAGTTTGCCTTTCCGCCCTACCTCTTTAAATCCTGCAGAAATAATCACGACCGATTCAATCTTCTTCTTACCACATTCCAAAATTAAGTCGGGGACTGTCGCAGCCGGTGTAGCAATAATGGCCAGATCGATGTTCCCCGGGACATCTCCTACTTTCTTAAAACAGCGAACTTCATCAATGGTCCGATATTTAGGATTGATTGGATATACCTCCCCTGAATAGGAAGAATCAAGAATGTTATTAATAATCGCAAATCCTACCGATCCCTGACGCCGGGATGCACCGACTACAGCCAGGCTTTTCGGATAAAATAATTTTTGCAGTTGTCTTTTCATCTATTCTAAAATTTCCAATAGGGCGACAGTTTAGATACTCCAATGTGCAAGCTAAGGTCATATGTCTCCCAGGATCTACGGTTTGAGGTAGTATATCCTTCATCATGAAAAATAGGTTCTCCATTTACCCCAGCCATAAAATTGTACACACACAGTGGTAATATCTCGGTATTATATCCACCTTCCAGTGTTGCAAATAGTCGAGAATTTAACTTTGCCATCTTTATTCCCATATCATAGAAAACATTGCAAGAAAGATTCAATTGTAACAAAGGGTCATAACGGTGCGCATCAAAACCTGCCGACACAGCAATTATGTCCGGATTAAATTGCTCGATAACCGGCAAGAAATTATCAAAAGCATGCATAAAAATATCATCTCCACTATCCGGAGGCAAAGGATTATTTAGCGTAAAGCCTTTACCATTTCCCGAACCAATTTCATCGGGCAGGCCTCCCCCCGGAAAGGCGGGGAACTGATGCAATGACCAGTATAACACTTCATCGGTATCGTAGAATATGGCCGAAGTGCCATCACCACGGTGACCATCAAAATCAATGATGCAAACCCGTTTGCCCTCTCTTCTAAATTTCTCAGCAGCAATAGCTATGTTATTAAATAGGCAGAAACCACTTGCCCGGCTCGGATAAGCATGATGACCGGGAGGTCGAACCAAGGCGAAATCATTAGTAGCAGTGGCCATTAACGTTGCACCCACTGCGTTTACTGCCGCCAGATAACTTTCGGAACAAACGATTGTATCCTGATCAATCTTATTCCAATATTTGCTGGAAGCCTCCCTTATGAAATGTATATGGTCAGCATGGTGGACCAAATGGAGGTATTCTTCTCCCGGGACGGTAATTTCCTGAGACTTTTCTGAAGTAAATACTTGCAGACGCTGCTTATTTTCGGGATGAGCCCCCGTGTCATGCGCTAAAAAAACCTCATTGGTAATAATTTTCATAATCTTCAGGATAAAGTCCCAAAAGATAAGTATAAGCTAAAGACCCCACCAAATATTTGATCAGCGATATCTAAGTTGCCCAAAATAAAGCTCAAATACCAACTCACTGGTGATTAGTATCATACGGGAATCTGATACTGGTTCAAATGCCAATATCAAGG
>JABDLW010000158.1 GCA_013001805.1 Saprospiraceae bacterium
GGCCATCACCCCCGACCCTGGCGGGAAAGAGGCATGATTACTGAATCCAACCCTGCCCGGGGACTTTATCCTGAGCTGGTTAAGAATGGGCATAACTTGCATGAATTGCATGCCCTGATGGCACCGCGCCCGTTTCTGGTTTCCGGTGGGTCGGAGGACCCGGTTGATCGATGGACGGTACTCAATCATAGTGTGGAGGTAAATCGCATCCTGGGTCATACCAGTAAAGTGGGAATGACCAACCGGAAAGATCATGCTCCCACTGAACAGTCAAATGAAGTGCTTTATCTTTTTTTCGAATATTTCCTCAAACACTGACTCCAATCCCCATCCAAATTAATTGCGAAAAAGGAAAATCCCCACTATGAAACTGGAGAAGGACAAGTAGCAATTGGGCGATTAGTTCCTGCACAGGGGCCTTGCTGAGAAATCAATATCTTTATCGCCCAATTTGCGAATATGAGCGAGTTAAAATCACGAATCAGCGACGTAGAAGTTGAAGCCTGCATTAGGCTACTTCGGCACCTACAGTCAAACCCAGAGGTACTGATAAGCATACCGGACAATCAACGCATCGAACTGCTTACGCAGGCCGGACTATTGGCCAAACCAGATAAATATGAACTCAACCGCAGATTAAAAGCAAAAAGACAACAGCAAAAAAAAGAAGTAGCTAGAATAAATCGAAAATCAACGGCACAAACCGGTATTCGCTCAGCTCGTGAGGCCAATGTCTTTATAGCTCCCAAGCGGGTTGAGGATCAGGATAAGCCTTTCCCCGGCAGATTGGCCACGGCAAAACCATGTTACATCTGCGACGCCTTCTTTGATGAAGTACACCATTTTTACGATGCTCTCTGCCCATCCTGTGCCGATTACAATTACCAAAAAAGGTTTCAGACCGCTGACCTTACCGGCCAGGTTGCATTGATTACCGGTGCAAGAGTAAAAATTGGCTATCAAGCTACGGTCATGATGCTTCAGGCCGGTGCAACAGTAATAGCCACAACCAGATTTCCTACGGATGCGGCACTGCGCTTTGCCGCTGAACCTACTTTTGCAGACTGGGGACAAAGATTACACATCTATGGACTGGATCTGAGACATACCCCTAGTGTGGAATTATTTTCTGCACATATATTAGAGCAATATGACCAGCTTGATCTACTTTTAAATAATGCAGCTCAGACGGTACGACGGCCGTCGGGGTTTTACGAACATTTGATGCCCAATGAGCTGCTGGCCCCAACCGATTTTGGTGAAAATGTGCAGTTATTGCTTCGGAATTTTACCGGTTTTAAAAGCCAACTCAACCAGCATCCATCATTTCAAAAGACAGGACATCTACCCATTTCCTGGCAGAATAAAGGCCCCGGGATGGGCATATTATCATCAGCCAGATTATCGCAAATCCCCTATGCATTCGATCAATCGATCGTTAAAGAGGAGATTTTTCCCACTGGTCAATTGGATGCTGATCTACAGCAAGTAGACTTACGTGAAACCAACAGCTGGAGGCTAAAAATGGGAGAAATCGAAACGGCGGAAATGTTGGAAGTTCAGCTGGTGAATGCGGTGGCACCTTTTATTCTTTGCAACCGCCTCATTCCACTCATGAAAAAGGAAAATACCGGCTGCAAGCATATTGTGAATGTCACTGCAATGGAAGGTAAATTCCATCGGTTTAAAAAATCAGACCGCCACCCTCATACCAACATGGCCAAGGCTGCACTTAATATGATGACCCACACTGCCGCCAGTGATCTGGCCAAACACGGTATATACATCAATGCTGTAGATACCGGTTGGGTGACCGATGAAGATCCCATTCATTTGTCAAAGTCGAAACAAAAAGTTCATGATTTTCAACCGCCATTGGACATTGTAGATGGTGGAGCCAGAATTTGTGACCCTTTTTTTGATGGAATCAACACCGGAAAACATTGGTGTGGTAAATTTTTGAAAGATTATTTTCCCATTGATTGGTAAATAACCAGGTAATTGGGAATTGGGTAATTAGGCCACCGGGGCATTGGAGTTTCACAGATGGGAACCATGGAATCTGAGTCATCGGCGTTCTATGAAACCGTCGGGAGCCGCGGATCTCAATCTATGGCGTTTTGTTTGCGCAAAAAAAATGTAGCCGGGCAATTCATATTCCTGGGCGGATCAGTAATCAACTTGAGTATTTCAACAGCCTCCTACCCTAGTTTGGCTACATTGTGGGAGAATCCTCCATCGATGGTACGGATCTCACCGGTGTTGATTTTTGCCCTCGTCACATAGTAAGCAATTGCGTCGGCAATATCTTCGGGAGTGGCTGTAACTTGCAGTGAAGATGCTTGGGCAAAATTTGCATTAACCCTATCATAATTTTCCTTGAGAAAATTCCTGGTCCAGCGTCCCTGAATGAAACCCGGGCAGATACAATTGACCCTCACGTCCGGCGCCAGCGCATGTGCAAGAGAAAGAGTTAACGTAACCAATGCCCCTTTCGAGCTGGTATAGGCGATCGAGCTTCCACTGCCATTCAACGCTGATATCGAACTCACATTGACAATACTCCCTTTTGTTTTTTTAAGATGGGGGGCGGCAGCTCGAGACATTTGAAAAGCACTCAATACATTCACCCGGTACAAATGAAGGAAGTCATCTTCACTCACGCCCTCCAGATTAGATAAAGGGCAAAATCGTGTGGTACCAGCATTGTTGACCAGGGCATCTAGTCTACCCCATTTTTCTATCGCTGCGCTGACCATGTCGCGGCATTTGTCATCAACTGAAACATCTGCCTTAAACAAAAGCACTTCAGCACCTTTGCTCCGGCAAACCTGAGAGGTTTCCTCCGCTTCTCTCTCACTTTTCGAATAATTGACTACCACATTCCACCCTTCTTCAGCTAGTTGGATGGCAGTGGAAGCTCCTACTCCCGTAGCAGAACCGGTGATTATGGAAGTTTTACGCATGGTAAAGACATTTAGATTAAGAAGCGCTTTGATTTTAGCGGAATAATGGTATATAGAGGACCTTCTGTTAAAATACACACTTTCCTGATGCTAAGGATGCAGTACAGTTCTCTATGACAATTTCAGTATCCCTATATTTACGAAAGTAGAAAACAATTTTTTTTATGCGAAATATTTTCTGGCTACTGTTCATGCTTACCACGGGAGTCAACACACTTTCGGGTCAGGAAAAATCACGTGTTTTTGTGCTTACAGACATATCTAATGAACCTGATGACGAAGAGTCTCTCGTGAGATTCCTGGTTTACTCCAACGAGTATGACATAGAGGGATTAGTTGCCACAACCTCTACCTGGCTCCGTTCCAAACCACGTGAGGATCTTATTAGAAGGCAAATATACGCTTACGATCTGGTGCGAAATAACCTGTTGATTCATAAAAATGGATTCCCCGGCAAAGAACAGTTATTTGCGGTGACCGCGACCGGCCAAGCT
>JABDLW010000180.1 GCA_013001805.1 Saprospiraceae bacterium
ATGCAAAGTGATTGCCACAGAAGAAATTTATGAACAGATGACCTATCCAGACCTCCTGGAAGTAGTCCCGAGATCCGAAGAGGATATTAGTTTGGTCTCCCACTGGTAACTTAGGTTTTTGGACAAACCACGAACATGGTTTATTGACCGGTTGACGGAACTTGATTGATTTAATATTTTAATTTAGCGAAACGGTCACGGTGGATCATTTTTTCTTAAATATGTTAAGCCCGTTTTTCTCTTTTTGCGTTTGTTTATTTTTATTTCTTGCCTTCTGCCTTTTTAGTTTTTTCTTTTCTTTCTGACGCTTTTGCTTAGCTGTCGGCTTAAAAATATTGTTGCGTTTTTTATTCTTCAATTTTCTTACGAAGACATATCGCAAACTAATGGCTGTCTCTGATTCAAAGGCGGATTGTTGGGCATTGAGGTGATAGACTGGTTTATAGTCCCACGCCAGATTAATTCTACCCAGCGTCATTTCTGCACCGGCGATTCCAGTTATGCCCCGAAGGTTAGGTCCGGCATCAAAACTTGATCGCCATCTTTGATGGATTCCGCCGCCAATGTAAAAATTAAAACGTTTGGAAATAAGTGGGTTATGAATTTCTGCCAGAACGGTTGCAGAAGTTTGATTCGAAATTGCGGATGACGATACAATTCCCTCCATGGTTAAATTTCCCAGGATTTTTTGCTGGAGAGTAATTCCAAAATCTGTACCCATTCGCAATCCCATGGCAGTGAAATATGATTGACCACTTAGGCATAGCGGCACCAGTATACACAATGCTAGTCCAAGCATCCGATTTTTAACCCTCCTCATGTTTTAATTTTTGCTATCTAACTCGCCCGGCAACTTTATTATTATTTACATGGAAATAATTAGGAAAGGTTTAATACTTTTCTGCTGTGAAATTTACCAGCCAGATAATCCAATATGTGAGATACTATTTACGCGGTGAAACCATATATCGTATTCACTCACCCATCGGTTTTAGTTTGATAGAATCCATCTTTAGAAGGCCCGGAAATTCCAAGTTTTCCGACCTTGAGTCCATGCGTCAGGAGCTACTAATATCAAAAGAAGAAATTGCCAACATAGATCTGGGAGCCGGTAAAAGCAAGCGTAATTCAGCCACTGTCAGGGTAGAGAGACTGGCAAAGACCTCAATTTCGAATATTAGTCAATGTCAACAACTTTATAATCTTTGCCAATGGCAAGATCCTCGTACAGTCCTGGAACTAGGCACATCCTTAGGTTTTTCATCATCTTACTTGCAACTCGCCCAACCCAATGCCCGGCTATTAACCATCGAGGGCAACCCGCATCTGGCGGATCGGGCCGAATCCATGCACAGAAAGATATTCAAGGATCATTTACCTGAGATTTACAGGGGCGATTTCTCAGAAGTCTTACCACAATTGCTTCCTACGATTGATAATCTTGATCTCGTTTTTATTGACGGTAACCACACCTTTGAGGCTACCTCTCATTATCTGGAATCGATAAAGCCAGTACTATCGGTTAAATCGATGCTGATTCTTCATGACATATATTGGTCAACAGAGATGACCAAAGCCTGGGAATTTGCAAAACAAATGGGATCAAACAAAATGACAATCGATCTCTTTCACATGGGCATTGTCTTGTTTCATCCTGACATTTATAAAACGGAGCACCTGACCATAGTGCCTTACTGGATGAAACCCTGGAAAATCGGTCTTTTCGCCAGGTCAGTACACTGATATATCCAATTTATCTGTCCGAGCTCCTAAAACCGATGCGGTTCTTGTTGAAAACAAATTGGTCGGTATTTGCTTGAAATTCAGATACATCCTTTAGCGTAATTAATTGATGATCCGCTCTATCTGCCACTGGCAGTGCGGCCAATCGCAAATTCTGATTTTTAATGGCCTGATCTACTACGGTCCTTACCGTCCTGGCATTTCCAAAATAACGGTCGCGATAAGAATGCAAGAAAGATAAGTATCCGGTTAAGTGCTCTTCCGCATTTTTTGCCAGCAAGTAACCTTTATCCTGTAGCATTTTGATAGCAATCTCGAATAAGTCCTTGACCGAATAATCTTCAAACCTAAGTATCTTATCAAATCTAGACCGTAATCCCGGATTGGCTTTCAGGAAAGCCTCCATATTTTCCGGATAACCGGCAGCAAATACAAAAAATTCTCCGCGGTGATCTTCCATCCGCTTCAGTATGGTTTGCACGACCTCATTTCCATAATCAGCCGATGAAGAATTGTGATGACCAGCAGTCAGCGAGTAAGCTTCATCAATAAACAAAACACCACCCATGGCTTCATTGATTCTTTCAGCAGTTTTGATAGCCGTCTGGCCAACAAACCCAGCAACCAAACCCTGCCGGTCCGTCTCTACCATATGCCCACGTTCTAAAATGCCCAACGCTTTATAAATTTTTGTAAGAATACGTGCCACTGTTGTCTTTCCCGTACCGGGATTCCCGATAAACACCGTATGCAAATTGAAAGAATTTAGTACACTTTTACCAACTGAAGTGTAATAAGTAACCAATTCCACCAGTTCCTTTATTTCTTTTTTGATCGGCTCAATCCCAATTAGCTGGTCTAGTTCCGCCATCGAAGACTGGAGCAATTTCATATCCACCGGGATCTTCGGTCGATATTTGGATGGATAGACGCTAAGGTTTTCCACGTCTTCCAAGGTCACTGATTGTAAGGCTTCGACAGGTACTGCTGCAATGTCCCTTTTACGCATAATGCGCAATCCTAAATTAATTTTAGCCCTCTCCAAAAGGTCAAAAACAAAGCGGGCGTTTCCAAAGGTTCGGTCTCTCTTTCTGAAAGCTTCGGTAATTAATTCTTCAATTCGATTTTTTGCACCGCGAGTCAAGCGGATACCCTTCCTCGTCGCCGCATATTTCGAGATTTCCGCAAGTTCCTGGGGCATGAAATCGGGAAATTCATAGATTAGATTAAATCGGGATTTGAGTCCCGGATTTGAATTAAGGAAATGGTACATTTCTTTTGGGTATCCGGCAGCAATAATGGCCAGATCTCCCTCTCCGTTTGACATCTCCTTCATCAAAATTTCAATGACCTCACGACCAAAGTCCTTGGTATCATCATTGGTACGGGCCAACGAATAGGCCTCATCCAGGAATAGTACCCCTCCCCTCGCCTTCTCAATGGCTTCCTTAACCTTAGGAGCTGTTTGTCCGATATACTCACCAACGAGATCTACCCGGTCTACTTCGTGCACGTGTCCGGAAGATAGCAGACCCATTTTCTTATATATCTTACCCATCATTCCAGCCACTGTGGTTTTTCCAGTACCCGGGTTCCCAATGAATACGGAATGAATATTAATGTCCTCCTCCTCCGGAAAACCCCTTTCCCGCCTCAGCTGTAAAAATTGGATATACTTTGCGTGATCTCGCACACGATTCTTTATTTCGTCTAATCCGATTAGTTCATCAAGCTTCCCCAGGACTTCTTCAAAAGTTTCGCTCAGGTCCTCATCAGGAGCCATTACCATGAGCTGTTTTTTGTGCGGTAGTTTTACTGCCGGAATACCTTCCTCGAATTCCTCACCTACTTCAAATGGAATAATGGCCAGCAAATGATCCATAAAGACCAGTTCAAGAGTGTAATGCCCATGTCTCCAGGAACCCTTGACGTTGCTACCCCAACCAGCTGTAATCGTGATGAACTCCTCGTCTTTCTTGATGCTTTGCAGACGTACAACCTGGCCTTTAAGTTCGCGAGCACCATTGTAGAACTTGGCAAATAACTCGCATTGCCATTTCTGATCCTCATTCAGATTCTTAAAAACAAATTCACCGTATACATACCGGGTATCTTCACTCCCAAAGGCCTTGTAATAATTGCGCGCTTCTTCGGAGATATCATCAAACGGTCCTTCGTACAACCTTAGCGATTTCAGCTCTAGATAGGGATTGTTTTCTGCTGAAATCGGCTCGGAAGCATCTTCGATATAAAAATATTTACTGGCTTGCTTAAAGTCATCCACCCAAGCTTCCCAGTAGTAGGTTCCCTTTTTCCAAAATGTCCCTTCATTCTTATTGCCCCAACCTTCTCGCAGGTAAACGATCTGATCGTACTTACTCACCTTCTTGTTGATTGCCAACTCACATAACTCTTTGCGCTTTCCGCGTTGCACGGAAAAACACTTCAGGCGCACAGAAATGTCCCAGTCAATTTCATCAAAAAGTTTGTTGTAAAAAGACATTTCAGCATAGACATAGGAGACTTCATAACGATCGAATACCTGCCGGTACTTCTTCTTGTTATCAGCTAACCATTCAGTAGAAGCATATACCTTTAACTCTTTGAATTTAAAGTTCTTCCGTGGTCCGCCTTCTGATATTTGATCCACTAATTTGAATGTTCTGCAGGGTAATTTAATGTTTATCTAATTAAAACGCCCGATTTTTCAGAAAATATGAAGTATTCCTCTTATTTGACGTCATTAAACCGTAACCATCACCAATCAGCTTGCTTTGTCACGGTAAAATTCTCTCTCTGATTGGATTGGATCTGGTTGAACCAATACAAAATTAGAGTTGTTTACTAGCCATATTCGGTATACTTTTGACGCCTTAATGGAAAAAGTTATAAGCATCAGACCAGATGGCAGTGGTAAAATTTAAGTTTGAGGATGAATCGCTAGCACCAGTGGAAGTGACGGATGCTGCGGCAGGTTTTTCCATTTTGGAGATCACAGAAGATCATGATATTCATCTAAATCACAATTGTGGTGGCGTTTGTGCATGCAGCACTTGCCATGTATACATTGAGAAAGGGGAAGATCAACTGGAAGAGATTTCTGATAAAGAAGAAGACTTCATCGACCGGGCTATCAATCCGCGTTTGGAGTCAAGGTTAGGTTGTCAATGCATTATACTGGATGAAACCGCTGAAATCGAAGTCACCATTCCGGACCAACGCAGGATCATTGGTCACGAACATTAAAAAAGAAATAGATGCCATTCGAAGATTTTGATGATTTGCCTATCCAATGGACCGATCATGAAGACATTGCCATGAAGCTTTATGATCGTTTTGGTGCCGAATTTGACGAGAGTAAGATCTATCGTATCCGTTTCACCGATTTGTTGGAGTGGATACTGGATATTCCCAATTTTGTTGGAACACGGGAACAAAGCAATGAAGCGCATCTCGAACAAGTGCAGGCCAAATGGGTCTATGAATGGAGGGACAATAATGCATGACTATACCTGAGATTAGTCAGGCACGCTGGTCATAGCACCATACATTAAAAAGAGGATTTTGAACTATCTCAATAAATTTCGGACAATCAAAGCGTTTGTGTTTGATATTGATGGAGTTTTGACAGAGGGTACGATGTTATTGCATCAGGATGGTAGTCTTCTCCGGTCTTTATTTGTGAGGGATGGGTATGCTATGAAAGTAGCTATTAATGCCGGCTATAAAATTGCCATCATCAGCGGTGGAAACACACCGACCGCACCTGAGCGTTTTACATCGCTGGGCTTGCAGGATGTAATCATGCAAAGCAAGGATAAATTATCTGACCTCAATAGCCTAAAACGTAAGTATCAATGGGATGATGAGGAAATCCTGTTTATGGGAGACGATATCCCCGACTACGATGCCATGAAGTCTGTGGGTATGCCCTGCTGTCCCATGGACGCAGTGGATGAAATCAGGGATATTTCTTTATACGTAAGCAATCGGAAAGGTGGGCAGGGTTGTGCCCGTGATGTCATAGAGAAAGTCTTGAAACTACGCGGCGACTGGCCAGGATACCCTAATCTGCAAATTTCAAATGTAACCTGATCGCAGGGAAACCACGCTCGCAAAGTTAAATCATACGTTGGCAACCGTGATTTCTTATATTAAATTATCAAGACCATTAAATTTGGTCATGGTAGCAATTATCCTGCTGCTGAGCTTCCGGCTGATTTCAATCGACGAGCCAACCCAAACATTTGATTCAATCATTTTATTGGTAATGGTGGTGTTGGCCACGCTATTCATTATGGCCGGTGGGAATGTCATTAATGACATTTTCGATATAACGGCAGACCGCTATAACCGGCCCCACCAGCGCTACGTAACCAGAACCATTTCCATTTCGGGTGCCCGCAGATTTTATTACTTGTTGTGTGTATTGGCACTCGTAACCAGTTTTCTGGTTTACTTAAAAAGCAGGAACAGCGTACTCATCGTAATTCTGGTGGTGACGATGATCGTGCTATATCTTTATTCGAGCCACCTCAAGAAGATACCTTTGGCGGGTAATTTGACCGTATCCATTCTCTGCGCTCTGACATTGTGGTTGATCCCAATTGCATTCGAATTTTCAAATTCGATAGGCCGCCTGCCAGATGAATTGATCAATTTACTGTCTTTTCTATCATTATTTGCTTTTCTCCTTACCTTCATTCGTGAGATAGTGAAGGATCGCATCGATATTACCGGCGATAGAATGGCAGGTGTGATGACCCTGGCCCAGAAAACCTCTCCCACTCAGTTCAAAGCGATCTTAGCAGGAACATTTATTCTGGTGATTTCTTTATTGATTTATGTTCTCACCCAGCAAGACCAATTGAGTCAATTGATAATCATTTACCTTTATGGCCTCATCGGAACCGGTCTTTTCCTGCTATTTCGATTGTTTAAGCAACTTACGCATGATGAGCTGAAACGCACTAGTCAATATCTAAAACTATATATGATTCAGGGAATATTTTTATTGGCATTAGCATGACGACACTCCCTCTTTTAGAGCTGCCGGTTATCCTGGCCAGTGCTTCACCGCGGAGGAAGTTTCTCCTCGAAGAAGCAGGATTTCAAGTTCAGGTTTGTCCATCCAGTATTGATGAGTATTACCCTTCTGAACTTAGGATTTATGATATTCCATCATACCTGGCTGCAGCAAAAGCCCATGCTATTGAGCCCGGTATCCATGCAGAAAAAATTTTAATAGCTGCAGACACGATTGTTGTGCTTTCGGGTGAAGTTCTTGGCAAACCGGATGATAGAGGATCAGCCATCAACATGCTGAAGAGATTATCAGGCAAAATGCATGAAGTCTACACCGGAGTATGCCTAATCAATGGAGAGAAACAATCGGTATTTACCTGTCGATCCGAGGTCACATTTGCAGAACTTACCATGTCTGAAATTGAATATTATGTAGATTTATTCAACCCTATGGACAAAGCCGGTTCTTATGGTATTCAAGAATGGCTTGGCTGGTGTAAAATTGAAAAAATTAACGGATCTTACAGCAATATTATGGGACTACCAATGGAAATGGTCTACAAACAACTAAAGGATTTGGTCTCTGGCCAGGTTTAGCGATGGACTTTGATAAATGATATATCGAGATCTCTGTAAACTTGTAATTTTTCTTTTTACCGTGCCCGGGATCGCAATTAATGATGCCCGATGTCAGCAAAAAGCGGTCCCTGACTCCGTCATAGGTCTCCCTCCCTTTTTTTACCCTACAGAATATCCGGATCATATAATTTTAAACCTGACGGCAGATCCTCTAGCAAGTGTGATGGTCAACTGGCGTACCAAAGCATCCATCAGTAATGGATCAGTGCAAATCAGCGAAGCAACTCCCGGACCGGAGTTTCGTAAAGATATCCGGACTATTCAAGCAATCAGTAAAGGTTTTGAGAATAAATACCGGGCTGAACCTGAAATCAAGTGCTATTACCACAGTGCACTTATGGATGAACTCACCCCCGGCAGGAAGTATACTTATCGTGTCGGAATTGATACATTCTGGAGTGAATGGTTTCAGTTTAATGTACCTAACCCCAAACGCGATCCATTGACCTTTATTTATTTCGGGGATGCCCAGAATGAAGTCAAATCGATGTGGTCGAGGGTAATCAGAGAGGCATTTCGTACCATGCCTTCCGTTGATTTTATGCTGCATGCCGGCGACCTGATAAACAGATATAACCGCGATCTGGAATGGTCTGAATGGTTTTCGGCAGGTGGGTTCATCAACGCCATGGTGCCGAGCATAATGACGCCCGGAAATCATGAATACCGAAATCTGCAACTCTCCCCACATTGGAAGCCCCAATTTGCTCTGCCTACAAACGGACCATCTGGGCTGGAAGAGACTTGTTACCTTATTCCATATCCGCACCTGAATGTGATATCCCTGGACGCCGAGCACATAGATGAAGGAACTGAGTTCAAGCAAAAGCAAATGATATGGCTTGATTCTATCCTGTCAAATCATCCTAAAATATGGACGATCGTCACGTTGCACTATCCTCTTTATTCCACCAAACCCGCAAGAGACAATCGTGAGGTCCGGGAAGCATTGAAGCCCATATTTGATAAATATCAGGTGGATTTAGTACTGCAAGGACACGATCACGCCTATGGTCGCGGTCTGGTCAAAAACAAATTGTCCGGTGTGAGCCGACAAGATCGAAAGTCAGGAACGGTGTATGTTGTTTCTGTAAGTGGTCCCAAGATGTACAGCCTGGAACCCAAAGTATGGATCGATCGCAAGGCTATCAATACGCAATTATTTCAGGTAATTAGTGTTTCTGAAGAAAAACTCGAATACAAAGCTTACACAGCCAATGGTTCTTTGTATGACGCATTTGAGTTAGTAAGACCTGATGGTCAGCCATCCCGGATGATTAATCACATACCACCCATGAGGGAGCGTGTCAAGTAAGCTGCTTCCCTGATTAAAAATTGGTTCCACTAAATGCAGCACGCGGATAGCCTTTCGCAAAATACTTGCACATACAATTATAGTTTTTTATCTTGCGGTCAAAATATCATACAATTAGAACACCAAATTTCGATAAGGTAGATCCACAGAGT
>JABDLW010000182.1 GCA_013001805.1 Saprospiraceae bacterium
ACCTGAGGATGTCCTTGTGGATAATCCGGATCACCTTCTACTATTGCATTGTCACCAAGGCAATAGAAATCCCGGGTAGACGAAACTTCAAGAAATTGATTTACCTTGATTCGCTTTCCGCTTCCTACAATATTCGTGGGTATTCCATCAAGAACCGGACAGGTAATCCCTGCGGCCCATATTACTTTGCCACAGCGAATCTTCTTACCGTCGTTAGTATAAACATAGTCTTCATCACACCGTTCCACCCGCCGGTTTAGCTCAACCTGGACTCCCAATTGCTGTAAATATTTAAGCGCATTTCCTGATGCCTTTTCCGACATGCCAGGCAAAAGTCGATCCCCTCCATGAATAAGGTAAATATCCACCTCCGAATAGGGCAACTCCTTAAAATCCTTCGGCAAAATATATTTTTTCATCTCGGCAAGTGCTCCCGCAACCTCAACTCCGGTAGCTCCACCACCCACAACAACAATATCGATCAACTCCTGTCGATCGTCAAAGTCCCGGGTCGATATGGCCCTTTCTAAGTCAATCAAGATAGCATTTCTTAATGCCAGAGCTTCGGAAATTGATTTCATTGGAAGTGTATTTTCTTCCAGTTCGGCATTGCCAAAGAAGTTGGTCGTGGCCCCCGTACACATTACTAATTTATCGAAATTCAGATAACCCAGATCGGCAAAAACACGCTTTTTCTCCAGGTCGATGCGCTTTATCTCGGCATAACGTATGAGAACATTCTCGGCTCTCTGAAAGATTTTACGCAAGGGAAAACTAATGGACGAAGGTTCTAAACCTGCCATTGCTACCTGGTAAAAAAGAGGTTGAAATTGATGATAATTATTTCGATCAATCAGGACCACCTGATAGTGCGACCTGGCCAGCAATTGAGCTAATTTTAAACCGGCAAAGCCCGCTCCAATTATCACGACGCGTGACAGTCCTGTTTCAGGAACATTGAATGCTACTTGTTTACCCATTGACTCCTGACCATAATGGGGATGGATATTTACCTTCTTCGGCAAACCGTGTAAATGCCGCTCTCACCTGGCTTGCATCATCCTTGTATGTAACGCCGTACCACTGATCATCAGAATGTAATAACTTGACCTTTATCTTTCCGGCACGGATCATGTCATCGACAATGATAGGAATGTAATATTCGGCCTTAGGATTATCCCGGTTCTTCTTTACAAAATCAATAAATCCCTCCTCCAAAGGGCCGAAGATTGAATGATGAAAACCCCAAAAGTTCATACTAACCTCAGCATCTTTTGGCAATCTGCCCCGCTGATCTTCACCAAATACCACCTCATCACCAACGATCGAAATTTTAAGCGTTTCCTCTATCGATGCCAAATTCCCATCGGGGTCCTTGGTACATACTCCACGATTGACATGTCCTTTGTCCGACAAAGTATTGAGAAGTTTATATCCCACCATAGCATATAGGCTGGGACTTACTTCTTCACGTAAAAAGACTCCTAGTTTTCGAAAACACTCCTGACCATAGTAGTCATCGGCATTAATAACGGCGAAAGGTTCCTTAATCACGTCCCTGGTAACCAACACCGCCTGTGATGTGCCCCAGGGCTTCTCTCTAACCGGTAGATTCTCAATTCCGTCTATAGAGGGATTGACATGCTGATGTACATATTGCACCTCAATCTTCTGGGAAAATTTGTTACTGATTTTATCTCTAAAATCCTGTTCGAAATAATCTCTAATGACAAAAACGACCTTGGTAAAACCTGCCTGTATGGCATCATATATTGAGTATTCCAAAATAGTTTCTCCGTTGGGACCAAGTTCATCCAGTTGCTTGAGTCCTCCATAACGACTGCCCATTCCAGCAGCAAGTACTAATAAGCTTATGTTTTTTTCCATAAAAAGGTTGTAATAAAGTGGTCAAAGATATAAAGGTTAGAACTATAACAAAAAAGACTCCGTTTTCGAGGCATTTGGCAAATATGAACATACTGCAGCTGAAATTAACACAAGGCATTAGAGAGAAATTCACAAACTTGGCCGGAGAAGCCGGCACAGAGACAAATGTGGGTCTTTTATGTATCTTGATACCCTTTTAGATCCAGTACAAACCAAACTAATTTCTTTCAAATGACATTGGCAACCATAGATATCGCTATTATCATCCTCTTCTTTTCTATTACATTGGGTATCGGTTTTTATGTATCAAAGACATCGGGAAAGAGTTCGGATGAATTTTTCTTATCTGGTCGCAGCATGCCCTGGTGGTTGCTTGGGATTTCCATGGTTGCCACCACATTTTCGACAGATACGCCAAATTTGGTGACCGATATTGTGCGTCAAGGAGGGGTCTCCGGCAACTGGGTATGGTGGATCTTTCTGATTACTGGCATGCTGACAGTTTTCATATATGCAAAATTGTGGCGAAAGTCTAATGTAACCACCGACATAGAGTTCTACGAGATGCGATATGGTGGAGCACCGGCTCGATTTCTTCGAGGTTTCCGGGCTTTGTTTCTTGGACTCGTTTTTAACGTCCTGGCCATGGCGGGAGTAACTTTAGCAGCAATTAAAATCGGATCGGTAATGCTAGGTCTGGAACCGATATGGACAGTTGGTTTGGCTGGTCTGGTAACTGTTATTTTTAGCTTATTAGGAGGATTCCGGGGGGTTGTTTACACAGATTTTGTTTTGTTTTTTGTGGCGATGGTCGGATCAATTGGTGCCGCAGTAGTGGCGATCAACCATCCCGATGTTGGAGGGCTTACTGCCATGATAAATCACGAGTCCATAGCCGATAAAATCTCAATTTTACCAGACTTTAGCAATCGTGACATCCTAATTTCCCTGGTGATAATTCCTTTGGCGGTGCAATGGTGGGCAGCCTGGTACCCTGGTTCAGAACCCGGTGGTGGAGGTTATATCGCTCAGCGCATGCTTGCATCAAAAGATGAAAGACACGCAATTGGCGCCACATTTTTCTTTAATATATTACATTATGCATTGCGACCCTGGCCATGGATATTAGTGGCCTTGGCGTCACTGATTGTTTTTCCTGACCTGGACAGTCTGCGGGTGGCATTTCCTAATGTAGACGAAAGTAAAATTGGTCATGATCTGGCGTACCCAGCGATGCTGACTTTTTTACCAACCGGATTGCTAGGACTGGTTCTTGCCGCGCTGATTGCTGCATTTATGTCTACTATATCTACTCACCTTAACTGGGGAGCATCCTATTTGGTAAATGACTTTTACAAACGCTTTGTAAAGACTGATGCCACAGAAAAGGAAATGGTTCTAATGGGTAGAATAACTACCGTATTGTTGATCATCCTGGCAGCTATTGTGGCTTTACAAATGACAAACGCACTGCAAATTTTTGAATTCATCTTAATGTTTGGGGCGGGAACCGGCCTGATTTTCCTTTTACGTTGGTACTGGTATCGTATCAATGCCTGGAGTGAAATTGCCGCCATGTTTTCATCCGGAATTATTTCGTTTCTCATGGTCTTTTCCGGTTTTTATCCCGAGACATGGGACGTCTATTGGAGATTTCCCCTGATTGTATTGGTGACCACCGTTATATGGCTGTCCGTCACTTTTCTGACGCAACCAGAAACCAAGGAAACGCTAAGGGGTTTCTACCGGCACATTCAACCTGGTGGTAGAGGCTGGAAAGTGGTTATCGATGCTGCCATTGCCGATGGACAAGAAATCGTTGATAAAAATGCTAAATGGACATTACCAAATGGTATCTTAGCCATGTTGGCAGGTACCATCCTGGTTTATGCCATCTTATTTGGAACCGGAAAGTTATTGTTTGGGGAAAGTGGTCTCGCGGCTATTTTATATTTGGTAGCTTTTGCAGCTGCATTTGCATTAATTAGATTGTGGAAGAAAGTAGGTCAAGACATTCTATAAATGTTTTCACATAGTACTGAAATCAGAGTACGATATGGCGAAACGGATCAAATGGGATTCGTATATTATGGAAATTATGCTCTCTACTATGAGGTGGGCCGGGTTGAAGCTATCCGGTCGTTAGGCATCACCTACAAAGACCTGGAAGATCAAGGCGTCATCATGCCAGTAGTGAGAGTGGACGCAAAATATATTGGGCCCGCCAAATATGATGATTTATTGAAAATCACGACCACAATTAACGAAATGCCGGATCGTTTCATCACTTTTAATGTTATTATTACCAATGAAGAGAAGAATGTTTTACACAAGGCTACTGTGACGTTATGTTTCAAAAATGCCGATAGTGGATTACAGATTCGAACTCCCCCTTCGTTAATTGAAAAATTGCAGCCCTATTTTCCATAAAATATACATCTTAGCCAAAAAGTGGTATTTATACTTCTTCAGCATTGCCCGTCGCTGGATGCGTAATCATTCATTTCCCGGATTTTCAAAAATTCCGATCTGGGATGTTCTTACTTTTTTGGTCGGTGAATTACGCAGAGAGGACATTTTTACCAGAGCCAACTCTATGGCTTATAGTTTTTTCCTATCGCTCTTTCCATCGATCATATTTATGTTCACGCTTTTGCCTTACATCCCCATCGAAGATTTTGACAATGTAATAG
>JABDLW010000189.1 GCA_013001805.1 Saprospiraceae bacterium
CGTCCTTCAGTTATGGGCTCACCCAATCCGACGATGCCAGCATCCGTATGTATTTTCAAAAATAGAAATCGCGGTTGTACCTTAAATGTCTCCAGTCGTGTAATTTTAATCGCATCCTTAAAGGTGGGTTGCCATTCCTCCGGCCCATTGCGTTCCGCGGCCATTAGTGATTTGCCAGCAATGGCTGTGCCCAAAGCGGTAGCAAAAGCTTTCTTGAAGAATTTACGACGTGTGCGGTTATTCATGACTGGAGGCATTTTAATATTCATTTTTATGAGAGACTTAAAGTAGGAATATTTTATATCATGACATACTACTACTGATTTAGAAAAAGACCTGAGCGCCAGAGAATCTTCATTTTATCCGCCCGAGAATATAAATTCCCGGCTCCTTTTTACCTTGCCCTGGTTATTTGCTTCAATGACTACCCTTTGGCAGGCTCAGGGAGACATTTGGTTTTTTAGGAGACTGTCTTCAGATGCCTTCATCTAGCTGTAACATGGCTGACTTGGAGAAAAACAGAAAACCAGAGAATCGTAATCTTATCCGCCTGAGAATATAAATTCCCGGCTCCTTTCTACTTTGCCCGGAGCACCTGATTCACCAATTACCCAGTCACCTGGTCACCTGCACTCAACTTTAGTTCATGGGGACTGGTTTTAGGCACCCGTTCAATGATGTTTCTGGCTTCAAGATCCAATTTAACTGTGACGACATACCAGCTCACTTTCCCATCGAACTTGTCTTTGAGATCGCGGACAGCCAAATCATCCAGTTCCTCATAACTGATAGTTCCTTTTTTCTTAATTGTCGTGAGAATATAATCTTTTATGAGGTCATATCTCCTCCTTAAAATATTCACACCCTTTTTACCTTGAGGATGAAGCGTTAAGATTTTTTCTTCCATTTTTTTCGACTTTTTAATTGTGTTTAATTCCGGGCAATCGGTTTGGTCTCTTACCTGGAGTTATATCCTGTTCCTGATCTAAGAATTCACCCAGTTTATCCAGTTTTCCTAACCAGAAATGTTCATAGTGTTTCACCCATGCAAAGACTTCGACCAGTGGGCCCGGTGTCAATGTGCAAATACGCTCCCGCCCCACTGAGTCCACCTCAATCAATCCACACTCATGCAAAATTTTGATTTGCTTGGACACCGCCGGTCGGCTAATCCGGAACTTTTCTGCTACAGAATTAATGGTCAGAGGACCTTGCTCCAGCACCTGAATGATTTCTCGGCGAGTCGGATCTGCGAGAGCCTGCCATGGGTCACGTCTCATATCTTTAGGTATTTTGCTAGCTTTTTCCGCAAAAGATTTCTCCATCCCAACCTCAGGATGACCTTGGTAAACCATCCTTTAAAACCACTAAATCCATGGTGAGATAGTATAAGCAGGGTCTGGTTTGGGCTAATCTCCTTAATTTCAAATGATACCACCGTTTCCGGCAAAACATTAGATGACCAGGTGTACGAAATCAGGCGGTTTACTTCAATGTCGACTACTCTACAATGTACAGTACCATCAAATCGACCATACCTCTGAGTAGTAAATGTAAATGCTGTACCGATAACCGGTCGAAATCCAAGAGTGGGCATTAGCCATGCCGATAAACCTTTCCCGGTTGCAATGGCTCGCCAAACAGCAGGGACAGGATGTGGATAAATCCTGCGAATTAGAATTTGTGGACGAACTTCTGCAAACTGTTTGACCATTATTTATGTTACCGTTCGGTTACGAATATACATGTTACCGTTTGGTTACGCAAATATTTTGTAGAATTTTATAGAATCATGCTCCCGTTATCCCGGTGATCAAGCATTTTATCACCATATTTATCCGGTAAAAACCAGCAAATCGGTCATTCGTTATCAACGACAAGCTGAATTGCCTTATGCATCATGAACGAAAAGCTGCAGGACCATGATCAAATCAACTGTTATTATTCTTTTGTCCATTTTCCCTTTAACCGGTAGCGTGGCTCAATCTGAACCAGGTGGCAGTAAAGCGGACCGGAAAGACATCCGCGATTTGGTAGGTGACTATCAAAAAGCCCGGGAGGACTCAGATAGTCTGCAATTACTTAGCCTGCTTACCGATGATGCCGACCAGCTGGTTTCTTCCGGAGAATGGCGAAAAGGGAAAGAAGAATTGGTCAAGGGCATGCAAAGAAGTTCGAGAAACAACGAAGGCAGGCGCTCGATTGAGGTGGAACAAATTCGCTTTGTGGGAAAGGCCGTCGCCATCGCTGATGCACGATATACCATATCCGGAAACGATCCGGATTCTGCCCGGAGAATGTGGAGCACGTTTATTTGTCAACGGATTGATGAAAATTGGAGAATTGCGGCGATAAGAAATATGCTACCCGCCAGGCCGGGAAATTAAAATCACTTTCTTGAGGACCTGCCCAATGGTCATAATCTACATTTTAGAACATCAATCATTGATCCTCAATAAATCTCAAATCCTACGGAAGTTTGAATAATTATGAAAAAATCACTTCTTATTAATCTACACGTTTATTGCGGACTATTTACCTGCTTTTATTTGCTGTCTCTCGGAACAAGTTCACTTGTCCTTAATCACAAAATAGAAGTAGATAAAAAAGATGTTACGCAGGAATGGGAGTCTAAAGTAGCTATCGACACTACTTTGGCCGATCTTGATTTAGCCGAAAGCATTCGGGATCAACTGGGCATGATGGGTTGGGTTCCACCCTGGCGATATCATAAAGAAAAAGATGCATTTTCGTTTGAAATCACCCATTTAGGAAAGAATTCTGACATCAGGACTGAATTCGCATCGGGTCGTGTCCAAGTTACCGAATACCGGAAGGGTTTCCTTGCCGTTTTGCACGGTATGCATTTTTTCAACGGTAAGATTCCTAACGCCCCGTTTATCCTGCGCTCCTTTGCTGTATATCAATACCTTGGTCTGCTCGTCCTGTTGATATCACTAATACTGGGACTTTGGCTGTGGATTAAATTTAGTTACCATCCCTGGGAGCTTTATTTATTCGGATTCATTTTTCTCTCTTCCCTATTAATCATGATCCTAATATGAGCACTACTACTAAATTCTACCAGGTGCTGAAGAAAATACACCTGTACGCTGGACTTTCAACTGCGGCCTTGTTAATAATGTATGTCGCAACCAGCTACATGATGATTCATCACGATTCTTTTCCTTCCGAGGGAGGTACGCAAAGTACCGAAAACATCAAGATCACGGCTGCAGATATATCGGAAGATAATTGGGTGGACTTTATTAGGGTTCATGACATCAAAGGCAGATTAAATAATGAGCGGATCAATGCCAGTGGAGAAAAAATCATGCAATTCAACAGCGCTGCTACAAACACGACCCTTAAAATTAATGCAACTGGCGACGAGGTGGAAATTACCAGGAATGAAAAAAACCTGGCTCACTCCATCATCGGAGTACATCGACTAAGCGGTTATGATGGACCATTAAAATATAATTTGTACGCACTCTTTCTGGATGCTGTGGGGATTAGTTTGATCCTTTTTACCATCACGGGAGTTATTATGTGGCTTCGTCTTTTAAAAAACAACAAATGGGCTTGGGGGATTTTCATCGCTGGTGCTATTTATTATGGGATTGTCATGGTGCTACTATATATTGGATAGACAGTAAAATATAATATGCAAGGAAAGAATATCATCTTACTCCTTTTTTCAATCATCATATTAAATTTGTCACTAAGTGCTCAAACGGGACAGCCAAGTATGAGTTTTGGAGCTTATGTCGAGAAGTATAAACCTTCTACTGAAGAAATTGATGTGTTCTTGCACCGGGATTCATGGGTACAATTTGATCCGGAAGTGGGATACATTTTGGGAAATTTCTTGCCGCATGACGGGATGGACAATAGTTTGACCATTTCAACAACTGAGCCGGACGGTTACCGCACATCCTACATGTATCGTGGTAAACCCTGCCGGATAAATACTTACGGAAACAGTTTTACTGCCGGGAACCAGGTAAGCGATGGTGAGACATGGCAAGAGTATTTGGCGGCACACTTGGGAGAACCCATCCGGAATTTTGGCGTCGGAGGATTTGGGGTTTACCAGTCATACCGGCGTATGATAAGAGAAGAAAGCACCAGCCGGGGTGCAAAATATAATATACTCTACATTTGGGGTGACGACCATTTTCGCAGTTTGCTGCGATCACGTTATATGGTGACCACCGCCTGGAATGAGCGTCAGGATGAAAAAGAGGGTGTTGGCACCATGTTTCATGGCAATTTTTGGTCTAATGTAGAAATGGACCTGGAGGTGGGCGTCTTCCGGGAAAAGGAAAATTTATTACCGACTCCGGAATCCCTATACAAAATGGCAGATTCTGATTGGATGTATGAAAACCTGAAAGATGATTGGGCTCTACAAATGCGATTATATATCAACAAAGATTTGGACACCATTGATTTCGGAAAAATGCAGAGGCTGAGTGAACTTTTGGGTACTGATTTTTTTCCGGGCCAAAATCCACGAGCGGCGGTAGACCAGCTCCGAACCAAATATTCCCATGCCGCCACCAAATAC
>JABDLW010000203.1 GCA_013001805.1 Saprospiraceae bacterium
GCATTTGCTCAGCCTCCATGATCAATTGGTGATCACAGTAGCCTACACAAAACCCAAAGGAAAGGCCACTGGTAATCTCCAACACCACTTCTTCTTTGTTAGTTTCTTTTTGACATGATGCAGGCAAGAGGATAATGCCGGCTGCCAGCAAACTCCAGAAAAAGCCATTTAAGTGAGTAATGATAAATTTCAGTTTTTGCATCGATTAGGTGCCATCATGGCGCAACTGAGTTCAGCCTCGTCACCACGATCGCCTTCGTTTAATAGTAAGACGTATATTTTCTTAATATTGTTGGGTCATAAATCAGGATTTTTGATTCACTTCAAAAAACGGGTACCTCTTAGCACTAAGATCCTGGAGAAAAGGTAGGCTGAAATGAAACTAAATCTCGATATAAAAATTGCCAGTAGCCCGGAGTGGTTGGAAGCAGTCATGGCCGACTTTACCGCATTCCTGCAAGATCACGCTGATTGCGAACGCAAGGCATCGGCCATGGCGATGAGTTTTGTTGCAAAATATCCGGACAAAACGGAGATCATTCCGGAGTTAATTGAAACGGCCATTGAAGAACTACAACACTTCGAGCAGGTCTACCGACTACTGGCTGACAGAGGGGCTCAATTATCTCACAGCATTGGTGAAGATCCCTATGCCAAAGCCTTACTTAGACATTGTCACTCGGGTATTAAAGAGCGCTTTATGGACCGGCTGCTGATTGCTTCGGTAATGGAAACTCGAGGCGCTGAGCGATTTAAAATGGTGGCAGACGTTCAGGCAGATCCTGCCATGGCCAGATTTTACAAAGACCTCTGGACGTCAGAGGCCAAGCACGGACATATTTTTGTCAAAATGGCACTCCAGTATTTCGAACGGGACGCAGTTTACCAGCGCCTGGATTGGTGGCTCGACCGCGAAGCAGAAATCATTAAAGGTTTGAATATTCGCCCTGCCTTACATTAACCGGCAAACCGGATGAGAAAGAATGCAGATAGCTGAATCTTAATCACGATGCTGTCTGCACCGCTTACGAAACCATTGCAGCAATTCTCCGGGTGTCGACAAATCTAGGTCTGCTTCCAATTTTAACTGGAATTTTTTTGCCTCGGTAAATACGGGTTCGTCCGGGTATCTCGTTCTGGCAAAATGCAGAAATTTCATTAGCCGGAAAGCGTTAAACCATTGAAAAAAACGATTTTGAAAGGTGGGGTAAGTGCTTGTTTCACGAAGAATTTCGATCAGCTTACTTTCCACTTTGAGCTGTAGCAAAAAAGCGTAAAGTTCCGGGGCCTCCCTATTTAAAACTTGTAAAATATTGCTTCCCTGATAAATAAGATCTAGGGAAGAAATCAAGTGGCTTACCTGTTGAAGACTTTTATAGTTATATGTCATTTGAGGAGCTCCACTTAAGACCGAGCTCACGGCCCGTCCGGTGCCAAATGGCACTCTTGATGAAGGCCGCGGCGAGGGATAAACGGTTGTGTCATTTATTTCTGCAAAACGATTTATTGCTATAAATTTATGTAGGAAGTAAAAGTCTTCTCCCGCTTTCCTTACGTTCATTCCTCCCATTTTCTGATACGCCGAACTACGAACTACCATACAGGAGCCAACTGTCTGGTAAGCAAAAGGAAGCCCGATTTCACGTTGGGCAGCAACAAAATAACGGAGATGCAACTCATAACCAACAATCGCATCCCGGAGCACCGGATCGGATAGTTTATCAAAGGGATGCTCAAAGTGGATTCCAGCAGCCCAAATTTTCGGCCTTTGCGACATGAAATCCAGAATTACTTTAAAGTAATTTGGTGCAACGGTACAATCAGCATCGAGATTAACAATGAGTCCATCTAGATTCAGCATCTGATACCGGTAAACGACTTCGTCCATACCAGTTTTTCGGGCCAGGCCAACTCCTGCTTGCCGTTCGGGCATCTTCTCGCAGTGCACTAATAGCCTTCTCCGGCTTTCGCTGCATTTTTCATAGAGCTCTGTCAAAATGATTCTTTGCTTTTCCGAACGATCAACCAATTCAGGACTTGCCAGTTCAGAGTAATTGATAATCACCAATATCTCAATCGACCCAAATTCAGGTAGATCCGCTTCATATAAACTGTCCAGGCATTGTTCCAATGCGGGCTCATCATAGGCAGGGATTACTACTGCAAGCGTCAGATCGCTGGGTGGTGCCACACCAAAAAAAGGAGGTTTTCTCGCATGTTTTAGCAGATACTGGTTATCCATGATTAAATTTGAGAAAAATTAAGCAAGATTTGCCGCAGCCATATCTTTTCGAATTGCAGTATTTTCCCTGCATCTATTTTTTTACCGTACTGGCTAATGCTCCGGTTACCATTGAAGCCCATGAACATTACCAGAAACGATCCCTTCGCAACAAATGTATAATTACCAGTGCTCAAGGTCCATTGGTTTTGTCCGTTCCATTGAAAAAAGGCAAACACAATCAGCAACTAATTACAGATGTAGCAATAGCCTATGATGAACCCTGGAAAGAAAAGCATTTACGCAGCCTGAAAACCGCCTATCAGAGTGCTCCATTTTTCGATCATTATTTTCCTGAAATCAGAAATCTGTATGCAGATCCAGGGGAATATTTGTTTGCATTTAACTGGTTTGTACTGGATTTCCTATTGACAGTTTTTCAACTGCCTAAACCGTCCAGGACTACACAGTATGAAAAAATCACTGCCGGGATAGATCTGCGTGGAGTAATTACACCACGCACCTTTGATAAAATACATGTGCCTGCGTACAGCCAGGTATTTGAAGATCGCCTGGGATACATTTCCAATCCAAGTATTCTAGATTTACTATTCTGTTTGGGGCCTGAGGCAAGCGTCTATTTTAATAAAGCCATAGCGTCGATCGTCCAATGTGTACGTTGAACCTCTAGACATGTTGATCGATTAAAATCGGATTCCCGTCCGGATCAATCACACTAAAACTTCCCGGACCTGAAGTATCTTCAGCAACCGGATTCACCACCGTAACACCGGCTTCCTGCCACTTCTTTTGAATTTCCCTGACATCGGCAAACTGTTCTAATTTATTTGCACTTTCATCCCACCCGGGATTAAAAGTGAGTATGTTTTTATCAAACATTCCCTGAAAAAGTCCAATTAATGCATTGCCATTCTTCATTATCAAATAGAATTTCTCGAGATCACCTGCATACACGGTAAATCCCAGCTTTTCATAAAATTCCTTTGAGGCCTTAATATCTTTTACCGTGAGACTAATTGAAAATGCACCTAACTCCATTATTCCTTGATTTTAGTTTAGGCAATTAATTTACAACAAAGACTCCGCAACTCACACATCATTATGCCCTTTGTATGATTGCGGTAAAGGTCACCATGAGTGGGTAAGTGCAGATTTGCCGTAAATCCTGGAAATAGTATCTTTGGCCATCTTTACATTAACCGCATTTCAAATTATGAAAAAGTTCTTCATTCTCACCGTTACGGCCCTATTTGGATTCGTTTCATTCTGTCAGGCTCAAGGTAATTTAGACGCTATGCTATCCGACAAAGTGGCGGCGATCGAAGCACAGGTCATTGAGTGGCGACGTGATATTCATAAAAACCCTGAACTTTCCAATCGCGAATTTGAAACAGCCAGAAAAGTGGCTGAACACCTGCAATCACTAGACATCGAAATAAAAACAGGGGTGGCTCATACAGGAGTCATTGGAGTACTTAAAGGAGGAAAACCGGGACCGGTGATCGGACTGCGTGCAGATATGGATGCACTTCCGGTGGTCGAGCGGGTAGATGTACCTTTTGCCTCTAAAGTCAAATCTACCTACCTGGGTGAAGAAGTGGGTGTCATGCACGCCTGTGGTCACGATACGCATGTGGCCATCCTTATGGG
>JABDLW010000236.1 GCA_013001805.1 Saprospiraceae bacterium
TTGCAAAGCAATGCACCCACAGTCTACACATCACTATCAAGAGGGACACAGATGAGCAGGTATTTTAATATATCTCTCCAAATTGCAGGCATATTACCAAACAATCTGACTAGCAAACCAGTCTTAAAGGTGTAAATTATTATTTAAAATATTAAATGTTGAAAAAGATATGAATTATTTAGGATTAGATGAGGGGCAGACTGCGAAAGTAAGCAAAGAATTAAATACGCTGCTATCTTGTTATCACGTATACTATCAAAATCTGCGAAGCTTCCACTGGCATGTTGAAGGTCAGAATTTCTTCGATATGCACAATCTATTCGAAGAGATGTACAATGATGCAAAGATAAAGATCGATGAGATTGCCGAAAGAATCCTTACGATTAGATATAAACCCATCAGTACCTTATCAGCGTATCTCAAGTATTCGAAAGTAGAAGAAGCCAAAGCAGAATTAAGTGATCAGGAAATGATCGATACCGTTCTGGAAAACCACAAGCAGATAATTCACTGCATGAGAGATACATTGCAGGTTGCTTCGGAATCCAAGGACGAGGGAACCATCGACCTGATTGCCGGATTTCTGGCTGATCTGGAGAAACGTAGTTGGATGCTGGATGCATGGAGCAGCAAAAAATTTAAGATGGAAATGGCTTAAACCCACGGGAGAATCCCACAGGTCACAACAAAACACAGGTAGTCCTTACTTAGCAGAGGTTGAGTAAGGGCTTATTTTTATCTTCAGCCATGTTAGTTCAAATAAGACAATATGAAGCTTCATCCAATCCAGAAGTTGTTTTTCAGTTTGGGAACGCTGATACTGGCAGTTGTGGTCATGTGGTA
Source organism: Saprospiraceae bacterium (assembly GCA_013001805.1). Lineage (GTDB taxonomy): Bacteria > Bacteroidota > Bacteroidia > Chitinophagales > Saprospiraceae > JABDMH01. The sequence goes on from JABDLW010000236.1 coordinate 844, forward strand.
TGGTGCTTTCCTCTTAATTCCAATCTGCTATGCCATCATATTGGGTATCGTAATAAATCCGGTCTTAACCTATTTACAAAGTAAGCTCAAATCTCATTTCCTGGCTTATCTGATTAGCATCATAGGGGTCTTGCTGCTGATCTTCATTCCTTTTGGAGTTGTTACAGATCAACTACAGAGCCTGTTTTCCGAACTTGAAATGGACAGCATAGGCATTGAAAAAGTGACAAGTTCGATCCAACAGACCTTGATTGAAACCAGATTATCCACCGTAATCGATCTGGATATGCTGAAATCTCAAATGGACAAGGTCTTAGGTTTCTTGGGCACATTTGTCCAATCCATCCTATCTGGCAGTGGCCACATGTTAGTTAATTTTGCACTGGCCATTGTTTTTAGCTATTTCTTCAGTGCCTATTATCGGGATACTAAAAAGATCATTTTAGCTGAGCTGCAAAGTGAGGAAAGAAAGAAATGGCGAAAGATCGCCAGGCAAGCTCCCAACATCATACGCTCATATTTGTCAGGGATGCTTATTGTCATGGCCATACTAGCGGTGCTTAACTCGTTGGCGTTGCTCATCATTGGTATTAAGTATGCATTTGTCTGGGGACTGATCATCGGAATGCTGGCCATTATTCCTTACGCGGGAACCTTTATTGGCCTAATGTTGCCACTCTCCTACAGCTTTATTAGTAGCAATGATTACAAACAGCCTTTGGCTATCATAATCTGCTATATTGTCATTCAGCAAATTGAAGGAAACTTCCTGACACCTAAAATTGTAGGTGATAAATTAAATGTGAACCCCTTTATTATCATTGTCATGATCCTGCTCTTTGGCAAAATATGGGGCATAGATGGTGTAATCATCAGCTTACCGCTCATTGGAGTCGTAAAAGCCATCTTGCAAGAATACCCCGGAGGTCAACTATTAGCAGAAATCATAAGTAGTAAAGAGGCACAGAATCAGGAGAAATCCAATTCCTGAGTTCCAATTCTTCACTCTCAAACATATGACAGGGATAACTTAAGTGTAATCCAAACCCTCATGCTCAGGTCTGTAAACTAAAACCAGGTCGTATTCCTGAGCGCACCAAAAAAAAGCTTCGGAATAAATATTCCGAAGCTAAGTTAATGTTGGCTCAAATACTTAGATCCATTAATTGAGAATTGACTTAAATTCCTTCATTAGTTCTTCTCTGGTTTTACCTAATTTCTTTTCTAACCGTCCCAAAGTCTTTTCTCCTTCCCCTTTTGACATCATAAGGTCATCATCAGTAAGTTGGCCATATTTCTTTCGCAGGGCTCCCCTGAGTACGTGCCAATTACCTTCTACCTGCATTTTAAAGCTTTCGCTGTCCATTTTATTTTCGTTTTAAGTTTATTAATTTATATTTTGGATCTTCCGCCTAACAAGTGGCTAAGCACTGAAATAATGGCCAGGACCAAAAAGATGTAGAAAAAAATCTTTGCAATTCCGGCAGATGCCGCAGCAAGTCCTCCGAAGCCTAAAACTCCGGCAATTACTGCTATAATAAATAACCAAATGGCTGCTCTTAACATGATAAATTGATTTTGTTGTTAAATAAAATGTTTAAATGGTAGAGTGCATAACTGACCTAAATGTTCGCCCCTATCAAATAATATTGATTTTTTCTCGAAATGAAGGCGGGTGACTTTAATTATCACAGAAACTCAAGTTCTCGTGGGCCCCCTTGACTTTTGAGCGCAGAAAGTTTATTCGACTTTTTACCGTTCCAATGGCAATATCAAGGATAGCAGCAATCTCCTTGTAGGTGTAACCGTAATGATAGAGTTTGAAGGCGTGGTAACTTTTCTTACCTACCGACTGTGCAATCTCGAGCAGGTCCTGTTTCTTTAGCTGGTCATATCCTGCATTTGATGTGGAGGAAGCATTGTAAAAGTAAGCTTCACTTTGGCCATTTTTCTGGAGGAGCTCTTGTCGCC
>JABDLW010000250.1 GCA_013001805.1 Saprospiraceae bacterium
GTATACACCGACGCCCTGGAAATGCAGGGAGTAGCCAAACATTTCGAAAATGGAATGGTTGAGATCAAGGCCCTCGAAGCCGGCAATGACATTTTAACGCTGCCGAATGACATTGACAGAGCCTTTAGCTTCATCAAAGAACATGTCGAGCAAGGGAAAATGCACGAGGACCGAATCAATGAAAGTGTGAAGAGAATTCTCCGTGCGAAGTATCGTATGGGTCTGAATGAGTATAAACCTGTTGATGAATATGGCCTTCAACTGGATTTAAATAATAGCAAAGTATTAGGATTAAAGCATCAACTCATTGAAAATGCGCTGACTTTAGTAAGAAATCAGGATGACATTCTACCAATGATTGGCCATGGTCGAAATGTGGCATCTCTAAGTATTGGCACCAGTCTCCTGAGCCATTTTCAAGTGATGATGAATGAGTATGAACAAATACCCCGGTATATCGCACCCAACAGGATTGAAGGTGTGGAAAAAACCAACTTACTGAGTAAAATTGGTAAAAGAGACTATGTAATTGTAAGCCTCCACGGCATGTCACAACATGCGCGTGACAATTTCGGACTCGATGCTTCAGTTTTGTCTTTTTTGCAAGCATTAAATCAACGAACTAAAGTCATATTAGTGGTATTTGGAAATCCTTACAGTTTGAAATATTTTGACGATTTTGATCACGTTGTGATGTGCTATGATGAGGATCGCCTCACGCAGAACCTCGCGGCCCAGGCGATATTCGGAGCGATCGGCTTTAGAGGAAGGCTACCCGTCACGGCCAGCCTAAAGAGCGCCTATGGCATGGGTATCGACACAAAACCAAATTACCGTATAGGATACTCCGTGCCTGAAAGAATCGGGATGTCTTCAGATAGGCTCAAGGAAGTAGATAGATTGATTTATGAACTCATCGAAAAAAAAGCCGCGCCCGGTGCGCAGCTCCTTGTGGCCAAAGATGACAAAGTGGTTTACCAGAAAGAATATGGCTATCATACCTATGATAAATCCCGGGCGGTACAGCAAAATCATGTCTACGATCTTGCCAGTGTGACCAAAATTACTGCCTCTACCATGGCGGTGATGAAACTCTTTGATGAGGAAAAACTAAAAGTAGAGACCCCGATAGTCGCCTATTTACCTGAATTGAAAGGGACCAACAAAGAAAACATCACACTGGAGGAAATCATGACGCATCAAGCTGGTCTGACACCCTGGATTCCTTTCTACAAAGCTACCCTGGCATCTGAAAACCTCAGGCCATCAAAGCTTTATTATGCATCCGAAAACTCCGATACATTTAGTATAAAGGTTCTTGATGATCTCTTCTTGCGATCTGATTATCCCGATACTATTTGGCAAATGATCATTGATTCCGAAATGAGACCTAACAAGAATTATCGCTACAGTGATTTGGGTTTTTATATCATTGCACGTATTGTAGAGCGTCTGTCAGGAAAATCGATCGACAATTACGTGCGTGATGAATTTTACGATCCACTAAGTATGACCCGTACTACTTATAATCCTCTCGAAAGGATCCACAGGGAAGAGATTGTCCCGACCGAAAAAGACGATTACTTTAGATATGCACCTTTACAGGGATATGTGCACGATATGGGTGCGGCCATGCTGCACGGGGTAAGTGGACATGCCGGATTGTTTTCAAATGCCAGTGACCTGGTTAAAATTTTTCAAATGCTTTTGAATAAAGGAGATTACGGTGGCAAACGCTATTTGAAAGAATCGACCATAAAATACTTCACGAAAAGACATCTGGGCTCTACCCGGCGGGGCATCGGTTTTGATATGAAGGAATTGTCTCCAAAATCCCGGCCAAACATTTGCCAATTTGCCTCAGAAAACGCTTTTGGTCACTTTGGATTTACTGGTACCTGTGTATGGGTTGATCCGGAGTACAAGTTGATCTATATATTTCTTTCCAATCGAACCTATCCTACCATGACCAATAATTTGCTTCACCAGGAGGATTACAGATCGAAAATTCAAGAAGTAATTTATCGATCTTTTTTACCGGCTTTCGTGCAGGATCAGTCATGAATTTTATATCGGACGTAGCCCGGCGATATCTGTTTTCTGCCAAGGGAACCCATTTTATCAACATCATATCGGGTGTGACCATCCTGGGACTTTCACTTGGAAGTGCCGCTCTTATTTTGGTATTGTCCGTCTTCAATGGTTTCGAAGAACTGATTGCCAGCATGATCAATCAGTTTAATCCGGAGCTGAAAGTCGAACCTGAAACCGGCAAATATTTTGATGAAAACGATGACCTTATTAATCAGATCCTGGGAATTGATGGCGTAGATGCAGTATCCAAATCAATCCAGGAAACAGCACTTTTTGAGTATCAGCAAATTCCAAATGCCGGAACGCTGATGGGGGTGGACGATCAATTTAAGTTGATTACCCGGATCGACTCCACTATAGTAGAAGGATCTTTTCAACTTTATGATGACCAACATGACTACGCTATTTTGGGATCCGGGATGGCCCGAAATCTCTCCGTAGATGTGCTTAATGTTTTTGAAAGTCTGAGTGTGCATATGCCAGACCGTAAAGCTGCCGCATCTTCCATTAGTCCATTTAAGACCCGGATAATTAAGCCATTTGGTGTGTTTTCAGTTCAGCAAGATATCGACAATGAAGTCGTATTGGTACCTATCAGCTTTGCTCAGGCTCTTTTGGGGCGGCCCGGCAAAATCAGTGCTCTGGGAATAAGTCTCAAGCCGGGATATGAGCCCGATCAGGTGCAAAGTGCCGTGCAAACACTAGTGGGTGATAAGCTCAAAGTAAAAAACCGGTACCAACAAGATGAAGAATTTTTAAAACTGATGAATATTGAGAAGTGGATGGCATTCCTTATTGCCTGCTTGATGTTATTACTGATTGCTTTCAACTTGATCGCGTGTTTATGGATGATTATTCTGGACAAGAAAAGAGATATTGCGATTCTCAAAGCCATGGGATCGACCTCGCAGATGATTCGCAAAATCTTCATGCGCCTGGGTATTTTTTACACATTGACGGGACTCGGGACTGGCATTCTCATCGCTTCCATCCTGTATATTATTCAAAAACAGTTTGGCATTATTTCACTTTCACAAGGTTTTGTTGTAGATGCCTATCCAATCCGGATGGTTGGACTGGATATTGTGGTAGTGGGGGGTACTGTATTGCTTATTGGAGTATTGGCTTCAATACCCGCAGCCAGAAGAGCTGCGCGTCTCTCCAGCTCAATTAGAGAGGCTTAGCTGCTCCACCCTGTGTTAAATTGAATAAGACTTGAGTTTTTTCCCCAAGGAGATCTTAATGACAAATAATGAAGAACGAAAGTCATAAGGTGGCCTCGTTGCTTACTCCTAACTCTATTCATTTATTATATATTTGCAAAGTTTTATTTAGATGGAAACCTGGGAGTTAGAATTTGAGTGGTTGCGGGTACAGCATTTGGTAAAGGAGAGCTTATCGCGTGACAAGTTGCCTGACCTACAGGCAATTTTGTTTTTGATAGGCATTCAGGAATTGGGACAGGTGCGACGGGATTTCTCAAAAGAGGAGAAACAGGATTTAATGCACATTGCTGTGTGTTCATTACTGAGTAGCGAAGGGTATTTTGAGTTTGCAGGAAGGGATGAAGACGGGTGGCCACATTATAGGCAATTGCGAGTCGCTCCCCCAGGGGTTGAAAAGCAAGAGGAAATATTGAAAAAATTAGTGATCCAATATTTTAGACAACTGGAATCCGAAAACGGTGGTTTTGACATACAATAAGAAAGTGAAAATAGAAAACTATGCATAAGTCGATCATCTTGATTTTTGTCGCAGGGCTATTGCTAACAACTTGCCAACCTAAAGAACGGCACCTGCTTATTGAGACGGAATTGGGTAATATGGAAGTTCTGCTTTACAACTCGACCCCAAAACACAGAGACAACATGATTAAGTTGGTGGAAGAGGGATATTACGATGGACTTCTGTTCCACCGTATCATCAAGGATTTCATGATTCAGGGAGGGGATCCTGATTCGAGAAATGCCAGCCCGCAACAGATGTTAGGTCAGGGAGGTCCGGGTTATCAAATAGATGCCGAGATAGGGGCATTACACTTCAAAGGTGCCCTTTCTGCGGCCAGGATGGCTGACCAGGTCAATCCGCAAAGGAAAAGCTCGGGGTCTCAATTTTTTATAGTTCAAGGCTATAAAGTTCAAGATCAGGAATTGGATAGATGGGAAAGTGAGAAAGGAATCAAGTACACTCCAGAGCAACGAAAGTTGTATCGAGAGGTAGGTGGCTATCCATTTTTAGATAATGATTATACGGTGTTTGGCGAAGTCGTGGAGGGATTGGAAGTGATTGATAAGATTGCAACCGTACAGGTGGGTCAGGCAGACCGTCCGGTAAAAGATCTGACTATGAAAATATCACTTCTCTAAAACTGTGAAAATCCTTAACGTGAGAAATAGACTTCAAGTGATAGGTATGGCATCGTTCTGCTTGATTTGGGCATGCAACCGGCCGGTGTCTCGATTCGTAGTAAGTCAGGAGAAACTGGAGGCACCTTCTACAGTAAAATTCGTCAATCAATCAGAAAAGGCGGAAACATTTCTTTGGGATTTTGGCGATGGTAGTACGTCGGATGATATTAACCCCACACACCGCTATGTACAGTCGGGCAGTTACATGATCACTTTGAATGCCATTAATGGGAAAAAAACTAGAAAATCAGAACAAATGATTGAAATCGAGAAACCCACAGGAAGCCTTGTGGAAATTCAGACTTCTTTTGGGAACATGTTAGTGAAACTCTATGATGAGACACCTCTGCATCAGGAGAATTTAATAAAACTTAGTGATGAAGGTTTCTTTGATGATCTTCTCT
>JABDLW010000259.1 GCA_013001805.1 Saprospiraceae bacterium
GTGCAAACTAGTGCCCAGGTAGTCTCCACCTAACTCATTTACCTTATAATCCAAATGGGCAAAACTGTGAGCAGCATCGATAACAACTTCAATATTTCTGGATCTGGCTTCATCGGCTATTTTTTTGGCCGGAATGATTTGACCCATCCAATTGATTACGTGCGTAATGTGTACTACTTTCGTGCGGTCACTGAAAGCTTCGACATACTTTTTCACAATGGCATTTTCATCTTCACTTGGCAAATCCAAGTCCACCCACTTTAGAACAATGCCATCACGATGTTCTCTTTGTTTCCAGGCGTTGATCATATTGGGATAATCCTGTTTCGTCAACACGATTTCATCTCCTGGTGCCAAACGGAGACCAAAAATGACCGTCTCCAGCGCTTCGGAAGCATTGCGATTAATCGCAATTTCATCCGTTGTACAACCCGCCAGTGCAGCCAACTTTTTGCGAATGCTCTCCCGTCCCTTATCAAGTATGCGCCACATATAATAAGAAGGGGTTTCGTTACTCAGTTTGTTGTACCTCTCAACGGCATCTTGTACCACTTTTGGAGCCGGACAAACACCACCATTATTTAGATTAACCAGGGTCGGAGAAACGGTATAGGCCATTTTGATCTGATGCCAAAAATCTTCGTCTCGGGTCAAATCAAGATGTGGTGATAATATGGGAATGGCGTTCATACCTGGCAATCCGGCATGACTGGTGATCAACAAACCAGGTAAAATTGAGGCCCGTTTCACAAAATTTCGACGAGATACCATAATGTGCCACAGATTTGATGCTCTGCTAATGTACGACAAGTGACGTACAAATTAAATTAGAGAAAAAAGGAATATCTTTAACCGGGATTATTCATTCGTCATGAGAGCTAAAAGGCCAATAAAAGTAATCCACAGTGATTTTGCCTAACAACCGTAGTCACCATTACGGTGAGGAGTAAAATCGCTGAGCCTGGATAATCCAATGTATAATCCCGGTTAAACTATCAAATTCTAACTGATGAGAAAAATTGTTGTCCCCATTGACTTCTCAGGCAACTCCATGAATGCGTTGAATCAGGCACTGAAAATTGCTAAGATATTAGGTGCCAAGATTTATGTTGCCCATGCCTATTTCGCGAGAAAAAGAGCCGATACACTCAAAAATGTAAATAAGCTGCTTCGGGAAGAAGCAGAAGTGGAGCTTGACCTGGTGCTCAAGAAATTGGACATCCCAAAAGGTGTGTCAGTGAAAACCAAGGCCTTGAAAGGCGAACCTGTATATGCCATTGAAAAGTATTGCCGTAAAATTGAAGCGGATCTCATCATCGTCGGCACACAGGGCGAAATGAATGATCCTGAAGTTTTCCTTGGTCCGGTAAGTGGAGGCCTGGTCAAGGAAACAGGGATTCCCATGTTAATTATACCAAATAAATACGTTTTCAAAAAATTCGAGACCATCCTCTTTGCACTGAAATCGATGATCGTGAAGCATGACGAGCAGTTGGTGCCACTGAAATTATTCACCAAAAAATTTGCTGCCAAACTCAGCATCCTTCAGGTCAAAGCTCCCGACAATAAACCGGAAGAATTGAAGATCAGTGATCGCATCAAGAAATTGAAAACGCCAGTAAATCATATCGAAGGAGAAAACCTTTATCATGGACTCACTGCTTATCTGGTTGACCATCCTGAGATAGACCTGGTCTGCGTAATGCGTCGTCGTCGTAAATTTTTAGAATTACTTTTTACCCGAAGCCTGACCAAGAGGGATACTTTCCAGTCAAGTGTACCCATGCTTATCTTACAGGGACATTCCTGACCTTTACTTGCCCTGATTAATGATATATATTAAAAAGCCGCTGACTTGATAAATCAGCGGCTTGGAGAATAATTTTAATTTATTAATCAGAGCTTCGTAAATCGTTTCGCTGCAGATACTTTTTGATTAACTACGAGCCGGGCAATATAACTTCCCGGTTGTAATCGTGATACATCCTGTTGTATTATATTGCGACCCGCGAGTAATGAGGTTCTGGTGTAGTCGACCACTTTACCATCGAGATCGATAATTTGCATAATCCCATTCGCAGTTTGTTTCATATCGATTTCTACCTGAAATTGTCCGGTTGTTGGTGAGGGATATAAAGCAAAGACTTGATCGAAGTAGGGGTTTTCCCTAACAGATGTCGTCGTTCCCTTTATCAAGACAACTGAATCTACCGTGGCCTCAGAACACAGGCTTCCATCGGAAGATACTACGCGGTGATAGACAGTAATCACAGCACCAGAATCAATGCCAAGGAGGCCCAATAATGTGTCAACAGCACCAAAAGTCGTAGTGAAAGAAGCATTTTCTCCCGTGTTTATGGCTATGGCCGGATTGGCAAAATCGGGCGTAGTTGAGAGCTGCCAGATATAAACGACTTTATTGGAATTCGGATCAGTAGCCTCCTCCCACTCCGCGGAGAAAGTCATCGTCAGGTCTCCTCCAATAGTAATCGTATCACCTGATTCAGGACTCAAAAAAGCCACCTGATCTGGTGCCAAATTGACTTCTGGTAAAACCTGCCCCCGGATCTCTCCGCTTCCTACAGTCGTACTATGAATATTTGCATAAGTATTTCCTGCCTGGATCATCAGAGATACTGAATCGGGAACGGTTGTGGAATTACTGTCGGCCAGAAAGCTCGCGCTTTTAGCGTCGGCACCAGCCTGGGGCACCAATGGAATTAAAACACCTCCGGTCAGTCCTGCCATTCCCAGATGTATGTGTGCACCACCGTTAAAATCACCAGATAAATTGCTGAATGACCCGGAGGTCACAAACCTATTCCCAGTCTGTTCAACCAGAACAGCACCAGCTCCCGTACTTGCGATCGGATTGGCAGCATTCTTACCTCTTAAATTAGCCAGATAAAAAGTTTGCGCCAGCGGTCGGAAATTACCGCGGATCTCCCCACCTCCATAATTTGCCGAATGCACGTTAATATAGGTCATTCGGTTCCTAACCGTATCCATCCATCCTTCAGAAACACTATAGTTATTATTTGCTGGTCTGAAAACACCGTTCAGTGAATCGAGCGATGTTACAGCCAGATCAGTAATAATGGGTCCGGAGCTACCTGCCATACCAAAGTGCAAATGTGCACCACCCCGTGTTTGCGTCGCCAAAGCTGATGAAAGCTGAGAGAAACTTCCGGAAATGATGGCATTGCTGCCTGTATATTCCATGATAGCCGCACCCCTTGCCGTTGTATTAACTGCTGGAGTTTGTCCTGCACCTGATAATGGTGTATAAAAATATGCCCGGGCATCGTGCACAAATTGGCCCCGAATTTCACCACCACCATAATTATCGCTGTGGACATTCACATAAGCCAACCTGCCCCGAACGGAGTCTTTACGGGTGGCAGTGATGTCAAAAGCATTATCCGCAGCTCTAAATCTTCCACTATTCGCATCATCGTCCGGTGTGGCCATTAATCGATAAACAACGCCACCATTGGCTCCCGCCGGTGCGAAATGTATGTGTGCACCACCCGCCACATTCACAGCTAAAGGACTAGACAGGTCATTAAAAGTTCCGGAAGCCGTGACTTTATCACCAAGCACTTCCAGTAAAACGGCACCATTTGCCGTGCTGGCAACCGCTGCCCCTTGCTGGCTGGCAACCAGTCGGGCATTCATAAAGTATTGGCTCTGTGGTGCAATTTGTCCCCGTATCTCACCGCCACCATTGTTCAAAGTATGTACATTGATATATAATGCCCTCCCCATAAGTGCGGCAAGCGTATCACCGGAAACGGCAAAAGTATTCGCAGCTGGGTCAATATTAGCGCTCCGATTATCATCGCCAATATCCAGGGTTAAAGGAAAGACCAATCCCCCATTGCGACCGGTCATGCCCAAATGGATATGCGCTCCTCCGGCAATGTCGACATTGATATCACTTTCCAGGTCGGCAAAAGAACCACCTACTGTCAGGCTCCCAGCATCGTAAGTTAAAACAGCTTTCCCGTGGGCATAAGTATTCACTGGTGGATTCTCATTGGCACCCGATAGGTTCGCCCTAAACTTAGCTGTTGACATCGGAGTCAATTGACCTCTCAGTTCTCCACTGCGGATATTGGCTGAATGAATGTTTATATACCATCCAAACGCTTTCAAATTGGCGATTTCTTCGTCGGTAAATGTATACGTATTAGAATCAGCAGGTATAGTTGCCGACAGACTGTCATCGCTCAATTCGACCGTCAATGCTTGTAAAACACCGCCATTGGATCCAGCCCTGGCCTGGTGAATGTGAATTCCGCCAGCAATATCGACGGCAAGGGCCGAACTAAGATTAGTAAATGAACCAGAAAGTGTCACGGTATTTCCTGTCAGCTCCAGTACAACCAGCCCGCTGCCTTCTGACATAACTGGATTGGAAGCATTACTACCAAATAAATTAGCGGCATAAAACTCCTCAGCATTAGGAAGGAGTTGACCCCGCAATTCACCACCACCATAGTCGTTAGAATGAATGTTTACGTATAACCGGCGCTCATTTAGGGCCTGTTTCATCTCCTCGTCAAGAATGATCGTATTGGTGGCAGCTTCAAACGTACCTCCTGTCAGTCCATCAGATAACGTGGGATTCAAAAGGGAGGCGATTCCGCCATTGCGTCCGGCAATCCCGGTATGAATGTGAACACCTCCGGCAATTGATGTATCAATACCAGATGACATGTCCTGAAATGACCCACTGACTTTAAGTGTATCGTCAGTCAAAGTGGCTTCAATTTCCCCGGAAGACATGGTCAGAACCGGAGTCGACTGATGATTTCCACTTAGTATAGCGCGAAAGTCTTGACCACTCAAGAGAGCACTGAGTGCGAATACACAAAAAAGAGTCAAAATGTAATTTTTCATCATATTATTTTTTTTAAAGATTGGTTAAAAAGGTAAAATTGAGTATGTCAAGAAATTCCATTGTCTTATATTCGAAATTGTCTACATATAACCCTTATAAACGATTATAACTTCACAATGTTCGCTTTGGTATGCAAGACCTTAAAAATATTGTTTTTGATCTAGGTGGCGTCCTGATTGATTGGAATCCACGCTATCTTTTTACTGAAGTGTTCGAAAATAAGGATGAGCTAGATTACTTCTTGACTGAGATCTGTTCTAGCGACTGGAACGAGGAACAAGATGGTGGCAGATCTCTGGCCGACGGAACGGAAGCATTGATAAAACGATTTCCGGAATACGAAGGTCAGATCCGCCTATTTTATCAGGAATGGCATAAAATGCTGGGTGGCGAAATAACAGCTAACGTTGACATATTTAGAAATCTTGTCGATCATCATCAATATGGACTTTTTGCGTTGACAAATTGGTCGGCAGAGACCTTTCCTATTGCGCTGGAGCGATATGCCTTCCTACAGGATTTTGCCGGCATTCTTGTATCGGGAGTAGAAGGGAAGAGGAAACCCTTCCGGGAATTTTATGAACTCATGCTGGACCGGTATGACATACAACCGGAAGAAACATTATTTATTGATGATAACAAACGCAATGTTCTGGCAGCGGAAAAAATAGGGCTCCGGACAATACATTTGCCCCCGGGAGCCGACCTGGGCAAAGCTCTATCTCAATGGCATGTGCATCTTGATACGAATTAGGTTGACTGTACTCACGCGTGTCTTGGTGAGAGCAGGTAAAGCAAGTGCCAAGTGTGAGAATGCCTAAAAAAAATGCTACTTTAGGTCCAACGAAAAACGAAATCCATGTCTCCTTTTACTGCCGAACTAGTCGGGACTATGATCCTGCTTCTATTGGGTAACGGCGTTGTTGCCAACGTAGTACTGAATAATACTAAGGGAAACAATGGTGGGTGGATTGTAATTACATTTGGCTGGGGTCTCGCTGTTTTTACTGCAGTGGTTGTGGCACAGGATGGTAGTGGTGCACATTTGAATCCAGCGGTAACCATTGGACTGGCATTGGTGGGCAAGTTTTCCTGGAGCCTGGTCGCAAGTTATATCTCAGCGCAAATGCTCGGGGCTGCCCTAGGCACATCTCTGGTTTGGTTGATGTACAAAGACCACTACGCATTAACGGAAGATAAAGCTGGTAAGCGAGCTACCTTTTGCACCGAGCCTGCGGTGAAAAATATCAGTACAAATGTTTTGTCTGAAGTGCTGGGTACCTTTATCCTGGTTTTTGCCGTATTGTACATTACCGGTCCCAACTTTGCACCCGCTGACGATACGATGCAACCCGGATTAGGCAGTCTCGGTGCTTTGCCTGTTGCTCTAATTGTCTTGGCCATCGGTTTGTCATTAGGAGGCACCACAGGGTATGCCATCAATCCGGCGAGAGATCTGGCACCGAGAATCATGCATGCAATTTTACCCGTTGCCAATAAAGGTGATAGTGATTGGAATTACTCCTGGGTGCCGGTCATTGGTCCCATCCTGGGTGCAGGTGTTGCCGCACTGCTTTTCTTAAATCTCTAGCTAGTCAGGTACCAATTCCAAGGTTTCGTATAATCGATTACTTTCGACCTGTGCCCCTTTTATTTTGTTAACCGGATTAAGGGCATAGACCTTAGTCGATATCGCGACTATCTTTCGTCGAATATTTTATCTCGCATAATATTTTATTAGTATTATTATGATATCATTTTAATATCACTTAAATTTATACCATGCAGGAAAGAGTAATTAGGCCAATAAATGGATATGTGATGCTGCTGCTCACATTAATATCGATTGCATCTGTCATCTACTTTATCACATTGGAGAAACCTGTGTGGATAATAACATCAATCCTTATAACTGGGCTTCTCGCCAAAGGGTTCTATTTTATTTATCCAAACGGATCAATGGTGATGAACTTATTTGGTGCCTATCGAGGTACAGTAAAAGCCAATGGATTATTTTGGACCAATCCATTCTACGCCAGAAAATCAATAAGCTTGCGGGCGCGCAATTTTGACAGTGAAAGATTAAAAGTAAATGATAAGTTAGGTAATCCAATCCTGATCAGTGTTATTCTGGTATGGAGAGTTGCCGACACATTCAAAGCTGCTTTTGAAGTGGATTATTACGAAAGCTTTGTCAAGGTGCAAACCGATGCAGCCGTGAGAAAACTTGCCAGTCTTTACTCTTATGACAATTTTGATGATGACCAATCGGAGCTCACATTGAGGTCTGCCGTACAG
>JABDLW010000358.1 GCA_013001805.1 Saprospiraceae bacterium
GACTATGATATGGCAAGGGTGATGCATTATATTTTTACAAGTCCATTTTTTTATGACCAGGAAAATCAAGCTAATAAGATTAAGGCACCCATCGATTTGATGGTGCAGACTGCCAGGCTATTTGGAATGAAATTTCATGATGTCTGGGCACCCACTTTCCTGCAACGTGCACTGGGTCAGGTAATGTTTGATCCACCCAATGTCGCCGGATGGCCAGGCGGGAGGGCATGGATCAATAATTCGACATTGATGCTGCGACTGAACCTGGCAGAATACCTGATTGATAATCAACGTTTTGATCACGCAGTAGCTACTCCATACGAGGCGATGACAGCAAATAGCACGGTACAAAACATCCGGATTCAAAAAAACATGGTACCAATCATCGAAATCTTCAGCGGCACAACGTTTAATTCACTGGGTGAAAAACTTCAAAGTAGTTTACTGGCTGGCTCTCACAATCTGAAATTAATGACAAAAAAAGAAAGGCACTCTCTCAATTATACGCAAAGGGCAATTCTCAGACTTACTTCGCTACCTGAATTTCAAATGTGCTAGTATGTTATCGCGAAGAAATTTTATTCGAAGGTCTTCTCTTGCATCCTCATCTTTGTGGATTCCGTCCTTTCTGCGCTCAACATCTCTGTCTTACCCACATTTACCAAAGTCCCGGGAGGATAAAGTTTTAGTGGTCATTCAGTTGTCTGGTGGTAACGACGGTCTAAATATGATTGTGCCATATCGCAATGATATCTATTACCGAAGCCGGCCCGAAATCGGAATTAAGCCCCACCTGGTGCAACGTCTTGACGATGAGCATGGATTCAACCCAGCTATGGCACCACTGCTGGATGTCTTCAATGCAAATGAGGTTTGCATAATGAATGAAGTAGGCTACCCCAATCCGGACCGGTCACATTTCCGGTCAATGGATATTTGGCACACAGCTAGCAATTCCAGTCAACGCAGGCAAACCGGCTGGCTAGGACGTTACCTTGATAGCGAATGTCTATCTTGTCAGGATGCATATCATGCGATTGAAGTTGGAGACAATCTGAGTTTGGCACTTCACGGCAAAATTCGCGATGGTCTGGCCATGCGGGGACCGGAAAAATTGAAAAGGGCTACGGACAACAGTTTCTTGCAGAAGATTGGAAGTGCGTATCGCGAGCGCTCACCCAACCACCTGGATTTCCTGTATAAAACGATGATCGAAGTACAGCAGTCGGCACAGTACCTGACTCAAAAAGCAAAAACTCACCGTTCTCAATTTGATTACCCAAATCATGCCTTCGGACACGGTATGAAGCAAATTGCCGAACTGATCACTGCAGACACGGCTACCAAGATTTATTACATTAGCCTGCCCGGATTTGACACTCATATTAATCAGAAAGCACGCCATCATCAATTGTTAAATCTATATGCAGAAACGGTGGCAACTTTTGTCGATGACCTAAAGTCGAATGATTTATTCGACAACATTCTGATTATGACCTTTTCGGAGTTTGGTAGAAGAGTTGAGGAAAATGCCAGTCAGGGAACTGATCATGGTGCGGCAAACAATTTGATCTTGATTGGGGACAAACTAAACACTACAGGATTCTATAATCGCCCGGCAAACTTGAGCGTGTTAGATGATGGTGACTTGAGATTTCAGGTTGACTTCAGATCTGTGTATGCTGATATCCTGGACCATTGGCTACAAGCTGATGCTAACAACCTTTTAGGTCATCAAGTAGATAGACTCTCTCCAGGACTATTTCTTTAAATCTGAGAACGGCTCTATTTTACTCCTGAACTACCTCAAGTTGCACCTGAGTAACTACTTCGGGATGTAAATTGAGCGTGGTGGAGTAAGTGCCCAATTCCTTGATATCTTCCGAGAGTGAGATTTTTCTTCGGGGAATATCAATTTCGTATTGCTCTTTAAGGATTTGAGCAATTTGTACATTGGTAACACTTCCGAATATTTTGCCACTCGTACCTGCTTTGGCGCCAACTTTTAATACTACATCTTTCAACTTGTCAGCCATTTCCTGGTAGTGATCTTTCAATTTGGCCTCCTTTGCAGCTTCAAGTCGTCTTAGTTCCTGCAACCGTTTTTTATTGCTGGCATTTGCGATTAAAGCCAATCCCTTGGGTATCAAGAAGTTTCTGGCAAAGCCCGGCTTCACACTCACGATTTCGTGCTTGTCACCCAACTTCTCAAGTTCTTGTAATAGTATGATATCCATGATGAGTAAGAGTCTTTTATTTAAGAAGATCAGCTACATAAGGCAACAATGCTAAATGCCTGGCCCGCTTAACAGCTGTAGCGACTTTTTTCTGATACTTTAATGAATTACCGGTCAGTCTTCGGGGCAAGATTTTACCTTGTTCATTGATAAACTGCTTCAGGAAATCAGGGTCTTTGTAATCTATATGTCGTATGCCAAATTTCTTGAATCGACAGTATTTCTTAGACTTCAGACCGATCTTGGGATTACTGAGAAATTTTATATCATCTCTTGATGCCATCTTAATTTTTTTCTGGGTTGATCAAATTATTCTTCCTCTGTGGCAGCGACGGCGACTGGTGCTGCAGCTTTTGGTTTTGCTGCGGGCTCGGCAGCAGCGGGTGCCGGTTTGGGCTTAGGTGCTTCCTCAGCAACAGCAGCCTTTTCCGATTTCTTCTTACCGATCAATCCCTTTCTTTTATCGTCATTGTACTTAACTCCGTACTTGTCGAGTTTTACCGTAAGAAACCGAATGATGCGCTCATCCCGTCTAAAGGCAAGTTCCATTTTTTCATTGATCGAACCTTTCTCAGAAGAGTACTCGATGCAGAAGTAGACGCCAGTTGTGCGTTTGTTTAATGGATATGCCAGCTGACGCAAGCCCATCTCTTCAACGTGCACGATCTTGCAGCCTTCTCCCTGTAAATGATCGACGTATGTCTGCGCTGTCGCTACAATTTCATCGCCCGACAGCACTGGATCTACGATGAAAGTGACTTCATATTGATTCATGTCAAATAAAGTGAATTTCTAAATGGGCTGCAAATATAGGGATTTCCAAGAAAATAAATCTTTTTTCT
The DNA here is from genome assembly GCA_013001805.1 of Saprospiraceae bacterium. Lineage (GTDB taxonomy): Bacteria > Bacteroidota > Bacteroidia > Chitinophagales > Saprospiraceae > JABDMH01. The sequence continues at coordinate 3,080 of JABDLW010000358.1, forward strand.
TCGAGGCACGAAGGTTTGATGCTTTATAACACTCTTTTCTGAGGCCAAAACGACCAATAATTAAGGGGTTTTCCTTTCTGAATCTTAGCACCGTTATGGCGATGGAAGAGTTTCAGTGAAACACCCTGTTTTGCCAGCCCGAACGATCTTCGGTCGGGCGAACAGCTAATTCAAGCCGCAACAGATTTCATATGTCATCCGGGTTAAGAGCGGCAAACGAGTCTCCATTGCTGCAGATCGTAGGGGTTGAAATACTCAAGTTGATTGCTGAAGCCGTAAATCGTCGCTTTGTGATGCGGCGAGACGAGGGAAGATACCGGGCTGTAACTGGCTGAGGATCAACAAAATCAGAAACGACGAGAACGGCTCATATTTTTGTACATAAAGAAATATTTAGTAAGAAAATCAGCGCGAGATTGGGTATTTCAACAGCCTCTTAGCCATGAGTTCAGGATTTAGCCAACTAAATACGGTGCGGGCTATAAATTATCCAGGAAAACCAGAATCTCATCCAGGCTGTCGAAGACGAGGTAATTCTTGCGGCTTTTGATTTGCTGTCTTGAGATCTGTAAACCCGACAGTAAAATTTTACTAGTTCGACAATGTACCGAGAGTTTCTCCACATAGTCTTTCAGAGGTATCTTCACCAAACCTTCATTGATTAGTGTAAAAATATAATCAGGATGTTTAATTTGACAGGCTTGGTAGACATCATCAATCGAAATATTCCTGCCCAGATTGATAACTTTGAAACCCTTATCTCTAAGAAGAAAATGAATAAACAGGAT
>JABDLW010000609.1 GCA_013001805.1 Saprospiraceae bacterium
GTTATGGTCGCTTCCATTATCAGGAAAACATCCAATTTTGCAGAATTGCCAGAGGATCTCTCTGCGTAACATTGGATCACCTTTCCTGTGCATGTGAATGTGGATTTATCACAGAGCTGCAATTATCTGAGTTTGGTGATGAGATTGAAGCTGTCCTGAAAATGATGAATAGGTATATCAAGTATCTTAAATCTCGAAAAACGGATGGTTAGGCGAATGTCTTACCTACTTAACCAATTACCCACTTAACTAATCACCTACTTAACCACTTAACCAATTACCAACTTAACTAATCACCAACTTAACCACTTACCTACTCAACTAATTACCAACTTAACTAATCACCTACTTAACTAATTACCAACTTAACTAATCACCCACTTAACTAATTACCCCCTCAACCAATCACCACACAAAATGACAGAAAAAGAAATCATACAACGCACGGAAAATTTTGTTAAAAATAAGCTGAAAAAGGCCGAGGGTGGCCATGACTGGTGGCATATTTACCGGGTGCGGAATAATGCCATGAAAATTGCTGCGACGGAATCCGGAGATAAATTAATTGTCGAGTTGGGAGCCCTGTTACACGACATTGCCGATTCTAAATTTCATGACGGAGATGAAAGCATTGGGCCCAGGAGAGCGGGTGAATTTTTGCAGTCTTTAGGTGTTGACTGGCAAGACATTAATCATATTAAAAAAATAATCCAACACATCTCTTTTAAGGGGGGGAATTTTGACCGGGAATTTTATTCCGACGAATTAGCCATTTTGCAGGATGCCGATAGATTGGATGCACTGGGTGCTATTGGCATCGCCCGGGCTTTTAACTATGGTGGGTTTAAAGGGCGCGCGTTGTATGATCCCGATATAGCACCGGAGTTAAATATGTCTGTTGACCAGTATAAGAAAAGTACGGCACCTACTATTAATCACTTCTACGAAAAGTTGCTTTTATTAAAAGACCGGATGAACACCGCCACCGGAAAAAAGATGGCTCAGGAAAGGCATGATTTCATACTGACTTATTTGGAACAGTTTTACCGGGAGTGGGAGTGACCGAGTCAAGCTAAAATTGGACAGTATAAGATTTGGTCAGCCGGGAAGGATTGTCCGAAAGGTGAGATTTATACGTGGTTGCGTGATTAATTTCCTGGGTGGCAGACAGTGCTTCCAGTTTTTTTGCGTTTCTCCCCGCATGAGGAGCAAGCTGCCATTCTGCAGTAAAATAGAAACCATTTCCTTAGTGTCCTTATGTTTGAAGTTAAATGTACGATCTGCTCCCAAGCTGATTGAAGCGATAGCGCAATCGTTTTTTAATTCTTTCTCATCATCACTATGCCAACCCATCCCTTCTGACCCATTGTGGTACAAATTAAGCAAGCAAGTATTAAAGTATTCTCCGGTACTTTGTTGAATCAATTCTTTTAGCTCTATTAATTCACGGGTCCAGGGCAGGGCTTTTTTCGTAATTTTTGCATAGGTGTACTCCAACTGGTCATCCCCATACCAGGCAACTTTTCTTTTGGTGACAACACGTTTGCCAAAGATGACTATTTCATCGTTTTTCCAATCGATATTGCGCAGCAGACTGTCAAAATAATGATCAGCAGTTGTGGAGCTCATTAGGTTACTGTGGTAGTTGACCATCCCGTCCTTCGGTAGTAGATTTTCTGCCGGATCATTTTGATGAAATAAGTTCATTTGATATACCATTGGCTTGGTTTTATGGTATGATAAATATTCCGGTAAGTATCCCCTTGTGTAAGCTACCGATTAATTTATTTCCTTTTTGCCTGGCTTAAAAAGTGGTGGCACTAATTTATGAAAATTGGTCTCTCTCTGCAATGCGTGTCCAATTTCCAGAAGGGTTCCTTCTTCATATAATTTTCCAATAAGTGTCAAACTTGTGGGATGATCGAGGCTATCTAATCCTGTAGGTATGGATAGAGCCGGCTGTCCTGTCAGATTGGTGATGAGTAATTGATTTTCAGCTGAGTTAGGAGCAATTAGCACATCGATATCCTGCATTAGTTGAAACATGCTATCAATTAGTAAAGCGCGATAACGATTGGCTTGTAAATACTCTACCGCAGGGATAAAACGCGACTGCCGCAGTGAATTCGCCCGGGAAGTCTTGTCTTGTTGCACCATTTGGTCTACCCCGCCTGATCGCACCAGCTGATCAAAAAAAGCGCCCGATTCAGCCCGGAGAATGATATCAAAAACCTTAAAAGGAAATTGAGTAGGGAGCTTTTTTTCGGTCATGGTAATCCCCAGTGAGTCCAGCATTGATAATATGGATTTAAGGTTACCTGCCCCGGTGCTGGTGTCGACATCGACAGCTGTTTGCAAGACGCCTATGCTGAAGTCGGCGAGCGATCGCGAATGTTGATAGGAGAGTGGAAATTCAACGGTGGTGATGTCCAGACTATCCCGGCCTTTGAGGGCAGCAAAGACAAGAGCGCAATCTTCAGCTGTACGGCAGATGGGCCCGATTTTATCCATAGACCAGGAGAGACTCATCACTCCAAAACGGCTGACGGTACCGTAACTTGGCCTCAATCCGGTGAGTCCGTTCCTGGCTGATGGAGAGGTGATGGATCCCAGTGTTTCTGTACCGATGGAAAAAGCTACTAATCCTGCAGCTGTTGCCGCGGCCGAACCGGCACTGGAGCCACTAGCTCCGATCAAGGTGTCCCAGGGAGAAACCGTCCGGCCCCCAAACCAAACATCACCACGAGCTAAAGCACCTGAACTCAGTTTGCCAAGGAGAATGGCTCCAGCTTCGCGTAATTTAGTTACGATCGTTGCATCATAATCAACGGTTTGATTTTTATAAGGTTGGGCGCCCCAGGTTGTTGGAAACCCTGAAGCCGCAACCAGATCCTTTAGGCCATAAGGAACGCCATGCAATGGCCCCCGGTATAATCCCTCATCCATTTCCTGGTCGGCCTGCCGGGCTTCTTCCAGGGCTAGATCTTCGGTGAGCGTGATCACTGATTTTAAGGTTTTGTCAAATTCTTTGATGCGTTTCAGATACAACTCAGTCAGTTGTACAGAGGTGAGTTTGCGAGACCTCAGCAGATAAGATATTTTGGCCAGAGGGAAAAAGCAAAGGCTATCCATTAGGTCAGGTAAAGTGCTTGACTCATATGCTGTGAAGATCAACAGGTCTTCACTACTGGAAATTTTGAACCCGGAAGGTCTGGGATTGAACAATAATGCAGGAAATAAATTGTCAGGCAAAACGTGTTGGCGCATGCTGTCGTAGCCGGCAAGATTTCTATTTAAATAGGGAGTGAGTGTATCAATCTTGTCGGGGGAGAATTGCAGACCTATAAGCTTTTGCGCATATCTTATGTCATTTTGGGTTATTTTCTCCGCATCTTTTTTACATCCGGTAAGCAGAAGAAAAGAGAGAAAAGCTAAGGCAAGAATAATTCGCATTTTGTTATTTTACGTCAAACCACAGTTCTGGTGGATTTTCTACTTCACCCTGATAGTTGACAAAGATTTCTTGACCTGCAGTGATGTCATTTGTCGCCAGGACCATAATGGTATCGGAGGTAAGATCAAAGGTGATGGCCGCATTGGGGTTTTCCGCATGGTTGTAGATGGATCCATATCCCAAAGCTATGCACGAGAGGCCTTCATCCCCTGGCCATAGGAAGTAATAATCGTAAAGTACAGTCTGGTCGATCAGGGCCAATTGTTGAGCCGGGATCATGATGACAGGGCAGATTTCGATCAAGTCCCCCTTATTTAGCTCCTGAGCAGTGAAGACACCTCGACCTCGTCCGGTTGAATCTGCAATATATAGTCCGGGTATATGTTGCATGGATTTAAACTTAGCGTCTGATTTTTTGGTTTATTGATCTAGATTTTAGAATCAAAGCTGTTAACTCACGCAATATAAGATGGATCTGACAACATTGTGGATTGGAGATGAAGTAAAAATCCTTTCCAGCGGGAAAACGGGTTTTTTTGAAGGCATGGAAGCAGGCAAAGCGAAGGTACGTATCGATGGTGGTCATTCACTTCATGCGGCACATGACCTGGTGCTTTATGAAGCACCCGAGGAAGATGACTTGCTGGAGATTCTAGAAATTACACCGGTAAAGGTTAAACAGAAAGATGTTCCATTTTCAAACATTTTAGACTTGCATCTCGAGAAATTACCCAATTATTCACCCGGATCGGGCATTTCCATTTTGGACTACCAGATCAAGAAATGCAAGGAATTCATTGAGGAAGTCATCCGTCGAAAACTTTTGTCCGCTACTATTATTCACGGGAGAGGTACCGGTATTTTACGGGAGCAGATCTTGGTCTTATTATCAGCGTATAAGCAAATCAAGATACAACATCCTAAAAATGAAGGCGGGGCCATCGAGGTGCTATTATTTTATTGACCATTTGCCGCTTGAAAAGGCTTTTTTACTATGTGAGGTGACGTAGCCAGATGATCTTTATCTCATTTGTACTGTGTAATTCTTCATAGATCAGACTGCGCCGGTTATGAATAGCTTCCAGATTATCTTTTGTTTCTTGGAGCCGATCACAAAAGTAGTCCGGTGAGATATTGTGATTTATGAGGTGAGGATTACTTTCCACTGAATAGAAATAAAAATTTTCTGTGCAATTGCGCAAAATGCGTCACGCAAATTGCGTCACAGTTATTGTCTATGAGTATTGCGTCGGCGAATTCCTATTTTTCTGGGATCAATTAACTGCATTGTATGCAGGTAGCAACCTTCGGATAGATATTGCTATCCGGGTCTCTCTATCTCATTTTAATGCAAAGCGCTCCCGGTATGTCGGAAAATTCCTTCAATTTGGTGAGCGCTCCCGAATTGGCATCGATCTTATATTGTACCAGGTTGTTGGAATGTTGATTGGCCACCAGGACGAACTGATCATCGGGTGTTATAAAGAAATTTCTGGGAAAGCCACCTCCACAAGCATAT
>JABDLW010000433.1 GCA_013001805.1 Saprospiraceae bacterium
GGTCCTCCCCTTCCAGGGGAGTTAGAGAGGTGCGGTGGGTCTAGGGGTCTAGGGGTCGAGGCCCTGTTTTTGACCAATGACAATTTTTTGATGAAGGCGGGAGAGCCGGTCCTCCCCTTATAGGGGAGTAGGAGGGGTGCGGTGGGTCTACAGGTCTAGAGGCTATTCAAATGCCTGGGTCCAGAACAGAGCCTTGCGACCAGTAAAATGATTAATTTGATGCCGGCAGCTAAAACCGTTTGCAATGATGGTTGCATCTTCCTTTGCATTTTCGATGGCAGGGAACAAGCGGTCTTCACCAATTTTTTTGGATAAATCATAGTGTTCTTTTTCATAACCAAATGAACCCGCCATGCCGCAACACCCGGAATCTATTTCTTTAACATTTGCGCCTAATAACTTAAAGATCTGATGCATTGATCCGGTGCCGTAGAGCGATTTTTCATGACAGTGCCCATGCAGGATGAGGTTGTGTGACTTTAATTCGATATTTAAATTTTTATGGTCCTTAATTTTTTCCCAAATAAAATCAGCTAAGGGATATACATTACTGCTCATACCAGCAGCGAGTTGTTGATCATCCAGTAAGTCAGGTATGTCAAATTGCAGGGCCGATGCACAACTGGGTTCGCAAACCACCACTTTAATATTTCTAGCCATAATTTCATGCAGATTGCGAGCTACCGTGGCACCATGTTCCTGGGCAGAACGTAAAAATCCATTTGAAATTTTAGGACGTTGACAACAACCTACATCTGCCATTTCCACTGCTATGCCGATTTTTGTCAGCAGATTCACACTGCCAATCCCTACCTCAGGCTCATGGTAATTTAAATAAGTATCCACAAAAAGTGCCACTGTCTCCGTGGGATTTTTTGGTTTGTGATATTTAAATTCAAACCATTTTACAAACGAGGTTTTACTATAGGAAGGTAACGTGCGATGTTGATCGAACCCCAATAGTTTTTGGAAAGTCTGCTTGAATATTTTACTGCTTTGAATGGCATTGACTAAAGGTGCTGGAGCACCGGAAAAATTAGCGGCGAACCTGGCAGAGTTTTCTACAAAGTATTCGCGTAACGATATGCCAGAATGATCATATTTCATCTGCAGCACTTCACTCTTTAGCTTGGCCATGTCCACATTGCTGGGGCATTCGGATTTACACGCTTTACAGGAAAGGCAGAGGTCAAGGATATTTAATACTTCCTCGGAATAAATCTCGGATTTTAATTGACCCGACATGGCAAGCCTCAATGCATTAGCCCGGCCCCGGGTTGAGTCTTTTTCATCCCTGGTGGCCATGTAGGAGGGACACATAGTGCCTTGCCCTACTTTCCGGCATTCACCTACGCCGGAACACATATGGACTTCTTCGTGAAATCCACCGGAATCGCGGTAATGGAAAAAAGTATCGATGGGTCTATCTTTATATTCAACTCCATATTTTAGATTTTGATCCATGGCTGGTGAATCAACTATTTTTCCTGGATTTAATAAATTTTGGGGATCGAATAACGTTTTAATTCTTTTGAAGGCACGGTACACTTCGGGTCCAAAAAATCGCTCATTAAAGGGACTTCTTACCAGGCCGTCACCATGTTCGCTGCTCCAGGAGCCCTTGTATTTTTTCACTAGTAAGAATGTTTCTTCCGCGATTTTCTTGAGTATTTCAAGGTCTCCCGCATCTCTTAAATTTAATACCGGCCGTACATGAATGACACCTACACTTGCGTGCGCATATTTAATTGCTTGCACACCGTATTTCTGGCAAACCTGATCTACTTCTAGTATATATTTGTCAAGGTGCTCTAACGGGATGGCGGCATCTTCTATAAAAGCCACTGGTTTTCTTTCCGTCTTCATCCCCATCATCAATCCCAATCCTTTTTTTCGTACGGTTAGAATATCTTGATACTCTTTTCCTTCAGCGAAAATTGGAAACGCATAACCCATTTTTTCAGTCCGTAGCATTTCGGCAACTGTATCTGCCTGGTTATGTAGGGTTGAGAATTCTTCACCTTCAAACTCGATAAATAACACGGCGGCGGGATCACCTTCAATCACCCGACAGCTTTCCCGAGTAGCCATGTTTTTACGACTAAAATTAATAACGGTATCATCGATGATCTCCACAGCTGACGGTTGATACGGCACTATTTTTTGAACTGCCAGTATAGCCTCATTCATACTGTTAAAGTGGGCAAGGCAGGCACACCTGGATTTTGGTAAGGGAGTCAGGTTGATTTTCGCTTGTAAAATAATGCCCAGAGTGCCTTCACTGCCCACTATTAGTTTGGAGAGATTCCAATGATCACTATCGATAAATTCATCAAGATTATAGCCGCCTACCCGGCGCATGACTTTGGGGAAGTTTTCGGCGATGCTTTCTTTATTAGCGATTATAATTTCTTTTATGCTGCGATAGATCTCCCCTTCGCGATCATTTTGCTGACAGATTTGCTCGTACTCTTTCGGGTCTTTTGCATTTAGATGTAATAAAGTTCCATCACTCAGTAATACTTTTAGTTCCAGCACATGGTCAATGGTCTTGCCATAGATAATGCTTTTGGTACCTGAAGAATTATTGGCGATCATTCCCCCTATGTTGGCCCGGCTGCTGGTGGCCGGATCCGGGGCAAAATGTAAACGATGGGGTCGTAAAAATGCATTTAATTGGTCACGTACGATGCCTGGCTGTACAACCACCCATTTTTCTTTTTCGTCAAATTCCAGGATTTTATTTAGGTATTTGGAAAAGTCAATGATGAGACCTCGACCAATGGCTTGACCGGCGAGACCGGTACCCCCACCACGTGGTACGATAGGAATTTTATGATCGGAAGCAATTTTGACCATCATCACGAGATCGGACTCAGTCTCCGGGAGAGCGATTGCCAGAGGAGTGATTTGATACATACTGGCGTCAGTAGCATACATGCCGAGAGTGGCGTCATTAGATAAGACCTCCGATTTACAATGCTTTTTTAGGTCAGATATGAACAGGTTGGTGGACAAAGCTTTGATTTGATAACAAGATATAAAATTCGGGTTGTGGAGCAGCGTAACTATCCAGTTTGACCTTTTTGCAAATGGGAAAAGATTGATAGGATCAGAGTAGAAACATTAGTACTCCAATTGGTTATGGTCTGGAGCTGAGTGACCAATTGTTCACTCTGAAGCATTTTGGGTTTCGTTTCTGTTTTAATGTGTGCTTTAAAATATACCCTTAACGGGTTAGTTATTGCATGATAATTAATTGTAATTTTTAGATAAACAGTGTGTTACGTGTGAAAAGATCATTTTGTTTTATGAAATATTCATTCTAAATTGAACAATAATGCTTAGATCCAATGGTAAAAGTACTGTTGTCAATTTACTTATATAGGTAGCTAGTATCAGAAGGCAGTCCATCATTTTGGACTCTTACTTTAGAAGTAAAAGACTTAAAGAGAAGGGATACCCGATTTCAGTCGCTAGAATCACGCTTATGGGCACCAGGAGCGGAATCGGCAAAGAACTTTCCCAGTCAGTCTAAAGAGAAGGACGAAATGCATGGAAGAAACGTTATTTAATGTGACTTCTCAGAGGTTTATCATTTAGACATGTCCCCCATGTTTTATTGACTACAGGATGCACGCTGATCCTTACAATGCCATTGCCCCAGGCGTGGATAAGGGATCGATGTTCCCACTAGTCTTTTTTTTGAAATGTAAAACCTTGAGATGATGAAGATGCACATACAAAGGGTCATTTGGCCGTTTGAAGTCGCCACTTTTCCCACCGGTGAAAGAGAGAAATTCAGTAAGCTTGATAATGATGAGGAACCATATGGGTGGAGTGGGTAAAGCTTAATTCCGTTCAATTAAAAGGGTTCTTGTCTTTTCTGTCTGGCAAGGGAATGCTGTTACTTATTCCAGGGTAGAGTGAAGCGAAGTGCTTTATCGTGGTGTGTCAAACCTCTGGGCTTTGATCGTCCGTTGCTGACGAAGTAAAATAACAGGGCACGTGAGCAAACAACCGATTGATGATCTTTCAGCATTTGATTATTGGTGCTTTATCGGTTTATGTTGGAGCAAATGGTCCTTTCAAAATTAATGTCCTAACAAT
>JABDLW010000442.1 GCA_013001805.1 Saprospiraceae bacterium
GCACAGGACGAATGCGCTAAAACAAATTAAATCTGATAGATAGATGGGATTGCGTGTAAATTTATAGGGACCTTCATCTGCCAGATGTTCTTTTTGTATTTTGAAAGACATGACTCTTGGAGATGAGAGTACGGTCCCTGCCCACATTCGCAACAAACTGGCCACCATCGTGATCCCTGCCAGAACGAAAAATCCAAGCTTATTAGCTTGTTGATCGGAAAATCCTAATTCTCTACCCAGGATCACCATTACCTTAGGTTTATCAGGATAAACAAAGAATGTCAGCAGGCAAATAATCAATACGATCCCCAGCGAAAAAAAGATTCGATTTTCAAATTCAAATTTTCTAAATTTCGCTAGCATTTTTTCAAACTATTTATTTCATACTCTTCAATATCTTACTCTAATGCCTTGAGGGATAATTTTGATGGCACAAGGCGTGGTGCCAATTAACTCACCATCGGTTTCCACTAGAAGTGGCCTTTCTGATGAAGCTTCCAGATACTTTATTTTATTAAGTGATAAATAATTAGAAGTCACGTGAGAACCTCTATATACTTTCGCAAAAGTAGATAGTCGGTCCAGCAAACTCATATTACCAATGGTCAGCAAATCCAAATATCCATCATTTAATTTGGCTGCTGGAGTTAGTTGCATTCCGCCTGCACAATACTTGCCATTTCCTACTACCACTCCAAGCATGGATTTTCTGGAATATTCTTGGCCATCTACTATCAGGTCAATACCTGTGGCCTGGAATGTCAACAAATCTGCCGCTGCCTGAAGGCCAAAGGACCAAGCACCTCCCCATCTTTTTTTCCTAGCTCCAATTTTAGAGACAATTACTCCACTTATTCCTAGCTGGCATTCATTAATAAAATACCTTTTTATCATTTTGCCATCGCTTTTAAGACACGATGTAACACCGATATCGATATGTCTGGCAGGGTGATTAACTATAATATTAAATTGGCTCTCAGTAGTCTTGGGCAACCCTAAAGATTGGGCAACTCCACCTCCAGTCCCGCAATTGATAATACCTAATTCGCAATGCATCCGTTCTCCCTTTGGCAAATGATACAGACCATTTACAACTTCGTTGACAGTTCCATCTCCCCCCAGTACGATGATTAGGTTCAGATTTTCCTTTTTTGCTGTTTGGACCAATCGTAGCGCATCGCCTTGAGCCCTAGTCTCATGCATTCTGTATTGAATACAAGAATCCGAATCTAAGAACTTTGACACCTCCTGCCAAAGTCGTCTACCCTTCCCACTTCCTGCCATTGGGTTAAGAATAACCAAAATTCGTTGACCTCTCATCAGGAAAGCATTTTAATGCTTTGCTGATTGACATTTTCTGATGTAAATCAAAATATTCGATGACTTTGATTGACGGTATTGGTAACCTTTCGAGCTGATTGGAGGGTCCTTACCATTGTTGTGGAAAAGTATCAAACAATTGAAGATGATTGATTACCGGCTTCTTATGGTTAGGAAACAGTACCTCCTGAGCTTGTATCAGCGACTCCCATTCTGGAATCCTTTGCCCCAATCATCTTAATAAATAATAATATCGCCTGGTGTCTTTTTCTTGGTCCTTTCTCTATTTTAGCCGGATATTGCAACAATCAATTGAACGCAGTCATTTAAGAATCTAAAAGACGACAAGTAACTTATGTTTGCCATAGACGCCCATCTTGATCTAGCTACTAACGCAATCTCCTTAAACCGTGATCTCACCCTGTCCGCCAAGAAGATTAGACAACTGGAAAAACAATCAAATCTCACTGACCGAAAGGACCGGGGAAATGGCACCGTGGCCTTACCGGATCTGAGAGAAGGGTCGATCGGATTGATCATTGCGACCATCATTTCGCGGGTAGCCGTACCAGGCAAACCGGTAACATCCATAAGCTTGACGGGCTGGAATTCTCCAGCGCAGGCATATGCGTTTGCCCAAAGCCAATTGAGCTGGTACCGTGTGATGGAAGATCTGGGTGAAATGGTACAAATTAGGACGGAAGAAGAGCTGGACAAACACCTGACCTTATGGGCTGATCCGACCATCCCCAATGCTGACAAACCCATCGGGTATCTCCTCAGTTTGGAAGGTGCCGACTCAATCATAGGTCCAGATTATTTGCAACGATATTATGCCGAAGGGCTAAGAGCCATTGGACCTGCACATTTCGGTCCAGGCAGGTATGCAGCCGGCACCCATTCTGATCAAAGTGGTCTTACCGCTGCCGGAAAGGACCTCTTACGGGAAATGGAATCGCTGCAAATGATATTGGATTGTACCCATCTTACGGATAAAGGTTTTTTTCAAGCCATGGATCTTTATGATGGAACCGTAATTGCCAGTCATCAAAATTGCCGGACGGTGATTCCGGGAGAACGTCAATTTTCCGACGACCAGCTAAAAGCCCTAATTGAAAGAGATGGTGTGGCAGGGGGAGCACTGGATGCCTGGATGTTGTATCCGGATTATCAAATGGGCTCTGACCCGAAAGTGTTGGGCATCGATCTAGCCAAACTTATACCTCATTTTGATCATATTTGTCAGTTAGCTGGCAACAGTCGCCACATTGCCTTCGGTAGTGACCTGGATGGCCTTTTCGGCCGGGAGCAATCACCCTTCGATCTGGATACAATTGCCGATCTGCAAAAGTTTAAAGATCTATTATCTGATCGAGGCTATGTTACTGAGGATTTGGAAAATATCTTTCATAAAAACTGGCTGCGTGTATTTAGACGATGCTTGGGAAATTGAGGTCGATTTCATCAACAAGGTGACTCTCCGACGCTATCCCTTTGCGCTATTAAAAGGTCAGACTTGAGCAAACTCAGCCTGACCATATTATTTCTTTGATGGATTTCATCCTTTAGTGGAGCTGCCAGGGTTGCCTGCGGCGATCCCGTGGGCGCCAAAGCAAAGTGCTGACCGCAGCGTCAGTAGTCAAAACCAAGGCCACCCCTACGGGTTGGCAGCCAATTACATTTCGGCAACTCCAAGTAAACTTGGTTGCCTTCATTTCATTGGCTCTACTTGGTTTTGATTCTCTTAGTGGAGCTGCCGGGGTTCGAACCCGGGTCCAGAGAAAGCATCCAATGGCCTTCTACATGCTTAGCTATCAATTTGGTTTTCGAAGATACACACACCTGACAACCGGTAAATGCATCTCTTAGTCTCTGAGTTTCGCCGGATTGTCGAGACCCCCAATCCGACTAGCCACATGGTTTGTGATGTGCTTTTCTCTCTTATCTGGCGTCCAAAAGAAAGCACAAAAGCTACTTAATTCCTAGAATTACGCAGCTAAGGCAAAATTGTTATTGCCATTTAAAATTGGTTAAATGCCCAGTTTTTAACGAAGATGAGACATCATACTTCGGCATGCTTACCATCACATAACATTTCCTGTCAATTCCAAGTCAGCCCCTTTTCGAATGTCGAATTTAGAATGTCGAATGTCGAATGTCGAACAGTCATTATCGAATGACGAATGTTTCGAATGTCGAAAAATTGTTATTTGACAGAGCTATTCCCGGCTTTCCGGAAAGCACCTTATTCAATCAAACAAACGTACAAAAACTATGGTAAGTTCCAGTGTCAAATTGTTGCCGAAAAGCTGAGGACCAATGTGCGCCCGGGTGGAAAACTCACTTTTATATAATTCCCCAATGCGGCCAGCAGAATGTCTCTTCTGTTTTCATTTTGCTGTTTAGACGACCGGTGCGGGCATGGATTCGGTACTCAGGGACCGGGATCTGCTTCGTTTCGGTTATCTTTGCCAGGAATCAAATGGCTTTAAGAACCATGAAAACCGGTATATCAAAGTTGGGTTATGCGCTAATCCTGTGCGTATACATATCAAATCTTCATGCCCAGGAAAAGGTGATTCAAGGTGTTGTAACCACCTTCGATAGCATTCCTTTGTTTGGTGCAGAAATCACTGTCCAAAGCAGTAAAGAAACAGTTAAGTCTGACACCTTA
>JABDLW010000457.1 GCA_013001805.1 Saprospiraceae bacterium
GACGACCCAGGATGGCCGCGGTCGAATCCTGAAAAATACCAGTGAGCTCGAGAAACTGGTAATTTTAAGGTGATTGGATGCCCACAAACTAAATTTCTGACCGTGTCGTTATATTTGCGTTCCTAAAATTATTTTACCAGATTTAAACTTACATGCAACAACGGACACCAATACTTCCACTTGTGTTTTTCACATTCTTAACAATGGCCCAAACGCTGCACAGCCAATGCATAGAATCACCCCCTAATAGTGGTCGATACGTCGCGCTTGATGGTGGACCTTGTGCAAACGCCATCCCAACAGCAGTACCTTTTTTACGCATTACCCCGGATGCACGCACAGGCGGTATGGGTGATGCTGGTGTTGCTATTTCGCCGGATGCAAACAGCATGCATATAAATTCCTCCAAACTGGCCTTCGCCGACAACGATTTTGCCCTGTCAGCTACCTACTCACCCTGGCTGCGTTCATTAGGTTTACAAGATGTCTATCTTGCTTATCTATCCGGGTATAAACGCATTGACGATTTACAGACATTAGGATTTAGTCTACGATATTTCTCTCTCGGTGATATTCAATTTACAAATGAAAACGGAGAACCTATCGGCAGTGGCCGGCCAAATGAATTTGAGCTCGCTGTAGGATTTGCCCGAAAATTAGGAGAAAACTTCTCGGTGGGAGTAAACGGAAAATTTATTTATTCCAACCTGGCAGCAGGCCAGGAAATTGGTGGAGTTGAAATCAATCCAGGTATTGCCGGGGCAGCTGACATTTCTCTTTACTATAAGCTACCATTAGAGACGAGTGATCTGACTTTCGGATTGGCTTTATCGAATCTTGGATCCAAGATATCATATACCAAGATCACCAATGATTTTTTACCGGTAAACTTCGGTTTGGGAGTGGCCTGGCAGGCTAATCTAGATGAATATAATAGCTTGACCTTTACAGCTGATGTAAATAAACTGATGGTACCTACACCTCAGCACAATCCTGTTGACGAAAATCCACAAAATGGAATTCCCGACTATCGTGAAAAATCATTATTTAGTGGCATCATTACTTCCTGGTCCGATGCACCGGAGGGATTTAGCGAGGAACTTAAAGAATTTACCTACTCATTGGGCGCAGAGTATTGGTATGATAAGCAGTTTGCCCTTAGAGCAGGATATTTTCATGAAAATGCCCTGAAAGGAGCCCGAAGTTACCTGACATTGGGACTTGGCCTTAAGTATAATGTATTTGGCATCAATATGTCTTATTTGATCAGCACCGGAAACACCCTGCAGTCAAGTAATCCGCTTGATAAAACCCTGCGGTTTTCCCTGCTATTTGACTTCAGTGCTGTAGATGGAGCCACTCCCGCTGGCTAGTACTATGGAAGCAATAGATCGTCGCCAATTCCGGGTTCTTTTGGTCTACACTGGGTTGGAAATACCCGTCTGAAGAGACGTACTGATCATCCTCAACATCTGATTTCTACAAAAAATGCTATAGGGATGTAAACCGGATTCTGTATCTCTATTTTAGAGATTTCTATCATTTATCTGGTCATTATATTGCTATAATGATCTAGCTGCCCACCCCTTCCGGTTGCTTACACAGTTGAGCGAGCAACCCAACCTACCTAATGGCAGCCCGGAATATACATGGCATTTCAACCCACAAGGTTTATCCCGCTACCTGGTTACCCAGAGAGCGCGTGAGCTCTTACCTCACGTTTTCACCCTTACCTGTTAAACAACCATGTTATGCAACACAGCAATCCTGACAGGCGGTAATTTTCTGCGACACTATCTGTCTCCTGACCTCGATCAAGAGCCCATCCGTTAGATGGTGTGGTGCTCTACGTTGTCCGGATTTTCCTCCCCATAAATTCATTGCTGAATTGACAGAGCGATAGAACTCCCTATAGCAGTGCAAAGATAGCACTTATGGAATAAACGGAATTGTGACGATCGTCCATGAAATCACATTATGAAATCCGAAATACGTGCTGAAGCAATCATCGCCTTAAGCGAGACTTTTGTTGATCGTCACTACTCAGACAGAGTGTCGCAAAACAAAAAGAGTTGATGTACTTGATCAGGCGATTTGAAATCAACTTTCATGTTCAGTGCATAATTTTTAATCGCTTTCTTATGTTTCGCGAAGATTTTGGCGACTTGAGACAGATTGTTAGCTTTATGCAGACCTGCATTCGTGATAAAAAAATACTCATTACGAGGCAAAAATTTGTATTCCTCACTCCAGATCAGATCATAGTTGCCAGCTACCTGATCTCCGAAGGCTACCTGATTCACCTGTGTTGAATGCGATTTGGTACCAAATGCTCCTTCCTTAGCCTCGATCTGCATGGTTGCATGATGCTTTATCAGCAGGTCATGTTTTTTTGATCGTCGTATCTCCAGCCATGAACCTTCCTTCTTAATGAAAACGTGTCCGTCAATCCTGACCGAATCTAAGCGTTCGATATCGTCAATGGGTATCCGCGCATTAACCTGAGCTACAACCATCTGATCTTTAATCCGGTGGTAGTTTAATAGAACCTCACTATGCCTATTCTCGCTATAAAACAATGTGCCGGTGGTGAATTCGGCAAAAAGATAGGGTGTGTTTATCTCTGATGATTGCATCTGAGCACTTAGAATAACAGGCAAGAAACACATCACTAAAATGACATAAGGATAGTTCATCGTGTACTTTAAGTTAGCTATATTTTTTTCCTAGCGAAAATCCCATAGGCCTCAGAAGCAGTTTCAAGAGATATGCGGAAAGTCTGTCAATCAAATGCTGTTCGTCAACGCCAGTGTATCGTCTCATAATCCAGTGTGCACTGAGAAGCTTGGGATTTTTGGTCAGGTTACCAGATGCTGACCGAAAGCGTCAGCAGAAGCTAAATCCCGTACTAAGGGAATTCGTGCCCCTCTGGTGGGCAAAGCGGGACTGGCCGGTCCGATGAGCACCTGCCTGGCTGGCTACTGCCAACAGGTAGGAGTCGCTACCTGAGACTTTTGATGATGAAAAGATGGCGAAAAAGACCTGCTTTGGGGGTAAAGATATTTGTGAGACGGTACACTATACCAATTATCCAAGTCGCTATTAATGGCCGTATTTGAGTCCAATCTGATACAATTTGGCATTATTCTTACTTATATGGAAATGAGCGAAACAAAAATGTTAATTCTTTATATTAAACTAATTATAAATAATAAATTTGTTTAATATGAACCAGGTCATAAAAGCATACTGCGATCAACGACTTTAAAAATACACTATTATTCTGGGTCTTGGCGGCGCTGCTACTTCTGGTAGCAGGGTATACTCATTATTCATTTTACAAGAGAAGTTCGGTAGACGTTGCTAAAACAAAATTTGAAACCTACCTCAACCAGACCCAAGCTGAAGTAGATGCGATTGCATCTAACGTTGATTTCTTGGAGTCACTGTTAACACTATACGATAATCCAAACACCGAGCAGTTGGTGATTGCCAATGCCCTGAATTTAGCAGCCAAACCCTATACAATATTCATATATGACGAATCAAATAAAATCGTCTTCTGGTCAAATGATAATGCTACTCAACCGGATCTGGATGTGTTTGACC
>JABDLW010000466.1 GCA_013001805.1 Saprospiraceae bacterium
CCCAGTGGCTGATTCATCCTGAGCATACTTTGACGGCACGGGTGATGGTGAATAGAATTAGGCAACATCACTTAGGAGAAGGGCTGGCGCAGAATCCCAATAATTTTGTAGCATCAGGTAAGAAACCTACCCATCCTGAATTATTGGATTGGTTGGTAAGAGAATTTGTGGAAAACAACTATTCCGTAAAATACCTGGATAAATTAATTATGACCTCCGAGGTTTACAGACGATCAAGTGACCATCCGGAAATGGAAAAAGTCAGACTAAAGGACCCCGACAATCATTATTTATCGTATTTCTCGCCCCGTAGACTAGATGCTGAAGAAATAAGAGATGCCATGCTCATTATTTCGCAGGAATTAAATCCGGAAATGGGGGGCATGCCAATTCGACCGGAAATCCCACTGGAGGTGGCACTGCAACCGCGACATACCATGGGCTCTGTTTCTCCGGCCTACCAACCTTGCCGAACCCCGGAAGAGCGTAATCGACGTAGCATCTATATTGAAAGAAAAAGAGCGGTGGAAAATCCGATGTTGCAGGTGTTTAATCAGAACACAAGTGATTTTTCCTGTGAACAGCGGGAAGCTTCCACTGTGGTGACACAAGCTTTCACTTTACTCAACAGCCCAAATACCAGGGCACGTGCAATAGCCTTAGCAAAAAGTATCTGTCAGGCAGATAATGAAGTTGAGGAGCAAATTGTGAAAGCACATCAACACATCCTGCAACGTGATCCTACTGATGCGGAAGCGGAAGCTGCCGCCACATTTTTACACGAAGCGATCGAATTTCATCAAAAAAATGCACCAATTAAGACGGAATATCCCGCCCATGTCGAGCACGAGATGTTTGAAGAAATGACCGGGGAGCCTTTTGTGTTTCGCGAACATCTTGAAATCTATGAAAATTACATTCCTGACGTTCAGGATTCGGATGTCGATTTCAAGGTGCGAGCACTTGCTGATTATGTAGTGGTATTATTCAATACAAACGAATTTATGTATGTCTACTAACAGTCCATCCCAATTGGCAAGAAGGGATTTTGTTGCCAGTCTCACTACAGGAATTGGAGCCATTGCGCTCAGCAGTTTAATCGGATGTGATAAGAGATCAGCATTACCGGCAAAATCATCTCTGCTACAGACAAAAGTGCCGATGGATATCCCCCGGGCAAAAAATTTCATATTTATCACCCTCGAAGGAGGACCAAGTCACATCGATACGTTTGATCCCAAGCCGGCATTGGAAAAATATCATTTAAAGCGTTTTGCCCGGTCCGGAGAAAAATTTTCCGCCATGTCCAGCGGTTCACGGTACTACGTGCAAAGTCCCTTTGCTACGCGTAAAGTTGGTCAATCCGGAGCGGATATGTGTGACCAATACGTGCACCTTGCTGAGGTAGCTGACGAGCTGTGTTTTTATCGTGGTTGTCAGGCTGAATCGGTTAATCATCCGACAGCCATGTATCATCTCAATACAGGAAATCGTTTTGGTGGCGAACCGGCTTTAGGCGCTTGGTGGACCTATGGATTGGGGTCCCTCAACGAAGACCTGCCTGCTTTCGTGGTCTTACCGGAATTGGCATTTCCGCAGGGAGGTGCTGCCAATTGGTCGAATGGCTTTCTGCCGCCACACTACCAGGGTACACCGCTGCGACAGGAAGGACCTCCCATATTACATATCGATCCACCCCCGGGAGTGAGCCGGTATCATCAGCGCAAGGAATTAGACCTCTTAAAAACCTTAAATGAGGAGCACCGTCAGAAGCATCCTGGTCACGCGGAGCTATCGGCACGAATTGACAATTATGAGTTAGCATACCGTATGCAAACTTCCGTACCCGGGGTGTTATCCATTGACGATGAACCGTTGGAAGTACAGGAACTTTATGGAGTGGGAGAGAAGGCAACCAACACCTTTGGCCGCAAATGCCTGTTGGCTCGCAAATTGGTGGAGAAAGGCGTGCGCTTTGTCCAACTTTACTCGAGTGGTTGGGACTCCCATGATTTTCTGGAACGAGCCCATGGTAATTTGATACGCAGTATAGATAAGCCGGTGGCCGGATTAATAAAAGATCTGAAGAGACGAGGCATGTTAGGAGAGACTCTGGTCGTTTGCTCGGGCGAATTTGGCCGTACTCCGGATAACGGCATTCGCGAAGGAGGAGTGGCGTATGGCCGCGATCACAATCCTGACGCTATGGCCATCTGGCTCGCTGGGGGAGGTGTGAAAGCCGGACATACCATCGGAGCTACAGATGAACTTGGTGCAAGCGCGGTGGAAGTGGTACACCCATTACGTGATTTTCATGTGACACTCATGCATTTGTTTGGGCTTGATGATAATAAACTCACCTATTTTCATGGGGGCCGGCATAAGCAACTTTCGCAGTTTGGCGGAAAAGTCATTGAGGAACTGATTGCGTGAGTAAGGCAATATCAACCTCAATCTCAACCTCAATCTCAACCTCAACCTCAACTTCAACTTCAACTTCAAACTTCAAACTTCAAGGGCAACTCAACCCTCAACCCTCGACTCTCAACCTCTCGACCCCTAGACCCT
>JABDLW010000615.1 GCA_013001805.1 Saprospiraceae bacterium
CATCAGCACCCTGTATTTGGGCAATGGTATCAGTAGTGGGTTTTAACTAGAACGAATTGTTGCTACCCATGGTGGTTTGGCCTTAAAAATCGTACATGTTATTATGTCCAGTGAATAGGAGCGACAGGGTAAAGATCAATAGGCCAAAGTCATTCATTCTACATTTTGCTGAAGCTATCAGGATTAATCTAAAGAAAGTTTAATCTTCACTATTTTAGAGTATGAAGAAAAGAATGAGCCTCTCCCATGGCACAGCCTTGTACACATTTGGCATAGCTCTTATTATCGGCTGTCAACATGCAAAGATTGATTATTCGGACATATCGATCGATCCTAAAGATATTAGTATCGGGGCGAGAACATTTCTACAGGATTGCAGCGCCTGTCATGACATGCATCAAAGAGCAATTGGGCCCAGCCTCGCCGGATTGACCAGAGAGGTTGAAGCCACGTGGATTCGCTCTTTTATCAGGGACTCCAAGAGCATGATCGATGCTGGTGATGAAAGAGCTGTCAGACTTTTTGAAGAATTTGGCGTCTATATGCCGTCTTATTCGTTTCACTCTGAGCAAAAGCTCGATCAAATCATTTCTTACTTGCATACAGTTGAGAAAATTAATCGAGGAGAGATGGGTGACACAGCTGGTGTGTTAACAAACCCGATTAAAGAGTCGATTGCCGAATCAGACCTTGTCATTGATTTACTACCCTTTACTCAGATTCCTGCATCGAGTCAGGAAATGCCATTGACTCGTATTGTTAAAATGGATCATATACCAAAATCGGACCGGTTATTTGTAGCCGATTTGCGAGGTCAGTTTTACGAGGTAGTTGGAGAAACCACGGTGAAGGTTTTGGATTTGAACGATGTCTATCCCAATTTTTACCACCAATCCGGATTGGGTAGTGGTTTGGGGAGTTTTGCTTTTCATCCCGAATTTCTTGAGAATGGTCTCCTATACTTTACACACAGTGAATTTCCTGGTTCTTCTCCAGCTGATTTTAAGTTTGACGATTCGATAAAAGTTGCTTTACAGTGGACATTAGTTGAATGGAAAGTCCGGGATCCTTCTTCTTCGGATTTCAGTGGACAAGAGCGAGAACTTTTCAGAATAAATATGCCTTCAGTAGCACATGGAATGCAAGACATAAATTTCAATCCATACGCTCGACCGGGACATAGCGATTATGGATTGCTATTTATAAATATTGGAGATGGTGGTTCAACCCTACAAAAACACCTTTCATTAGTTGATAATAGACAAGCACCATGGGGAAAAATTTACCGTATTGATCCTAGTGGGAAAAACAGCAATAATAGCAAGTATGGTATACCCGGAGATAATCCGTTTGTCGGTCAAAGTGATGCTCTACAAGAAACATATGCCTGGGGATTTCGAAATCCGCACCGAAGCACCTGGGACAGGCAGGGAAGACTACTTGTTTCCGATATTGGTCATCATCGAATAGAAGAAGTCAATTTAATCGTTCCAGGAAATAATTATGGGTGGCCTTATCGTGAAGGTACTTTTATCTTAGATCCAGTGAATAATATTAGCAATGTTTTACCACTTTCCGAAGATGATAGCGGAAACTATACTTATCCAATAGCACAATATGATCATGATGAAGGAAACGCAATAAGTGGGGGCTACGAATATATTGGAGATGCTGTTTCTCAAATGAAAGGGAAATACTTTTTTGGTGACATTGTGCGAGGGACCCTGTTTTATATAAATACCGATGAAATGAGTCTGGGTTCGCAGGCAAAAGTGCATAAGTGGAATATAGCGGTCTCAGGTAAGCCGACAAATTTGATAGATATTTGCGGCAGCTCCAGGGTGGATTTGCGATTTGGCCAGGATTCCAATGATGAACTATACATCATGACTAAGGCGGACGGTAAAATATATAAAATGGCACCTCGAAGTGCACTTTAGGCTCATGTGGCGGCAGGTGACATTATGATGGAAATAAAAATGTCCCGGACACATATTGCACCGGGACATCGATATAAATAGCCGCCGAAAAAATTTACGGAGGTAAATTCTAAAATTCTACCCGGTAATTCAAGACCGGAAATAATCCGGTGTGCACATCTTGTTCGATTTGTTGAGTGTTGCGATTGTAATATTCCTCCAGGGGATTGAGTCGGTTGGTCACATTTTGAATGTCAAGCATGATGGTATGAGTCATTTTCTTGCGATTAATCTTATAGCTGATCCCAACATCAAATCGATAGTATTGTCCAATGGAAGTGCCGAGAAAATTATCCAGATCCCTTACTGTGCGATTTTCATTTTGAGAAGCTTCAAGATCGATAGGGGTGGTTCTGTTACCTCCATTTAAAATGACCTTGCCATTAAACCCCAAAAGCCGGTTTTTATTTTTTCCGGTGACAAATTCTTTTCCGGCCAATAAATTCATTTGATACTGACTGTCAAATCTGGTACTGTACCAATGGTTGTCCATGGCACGGAATTGAGAGCGGAAAAGGCTGCCTGACAAAAGAAAATAATAGGATCGACTGAAATTCTTTTCCAGCGTAATATCTAACCCGTAATTATTACCCAGGCCTACTGCACTAACATTAGAGGGGTCTCCCAGGATATCCCAAACATCTAATGTGTTTAGAATCGTCCCTTTGGTTTCCGGATCATCATCGACAGCGACATCATAAAGATGTTGATAGTAAATTTCTGCCTTAAACCTAAGATCAAGCCCTAATCTATAATCATAGCCAATGACGGCATGGAGTGATTTGATATAGTCCAGGTTTTTATTGGGCAAGGTTCTAATGTCATCGGCCGAAGTGTTTTCCACAAAATAAAACACCGGATGTTCTGGCTTGGAATGGATGCCCAGTGC
>JABDLW010000509.1 GCA_013001805.1 Saprospiraceae bacterium
GCCCATTCGGCAGCTGCCGTTCTTTCCAACATTAAGCGAATAGCCGCCGCCGCTTTGCGCATGGGTTCGTAGAACATGCGGATGCTGTATGACCCATCGGTATTTTGATCTCCATACTTTTCATCACCTTCTGCCTGTACCAGTTTTACCCGGCTCCAATCTGCTTCCAGTTCATCGGCCATCACCATGGGTAAAGTACTGCGAATACCCGTACCCATTTCCGATCTATGGGTAACGATGGTTACATCACCCAGGCCATTGATATCCAACCAGATATTGGGTTTGAAAACTGTGTCGGGATTCCCGGTGAGAAATCGATTGGTGTCTGTACAACTTAATTGGGCACCGATCATCAGACCGCCAGTAGTGATCAGACCGGATTTGAGAAATTGGCGCCGGCTGGATTTGTAAAGCCGGGATTGCATGGCATGGGTATTTTTCATTTGGCAAGTTCATTTGCTGCCCGGCGAATGGCCCGGCGGATTCTTACGTAAGTACCACAACGGCAAATATTACCACTCATGGCATTTTCGATTTCAGCATCACTGGGATCGGGATTGTTCTCTAGTAGTGCGGCTGCCGACATGATTTGTCCACTTTGGCAGAATCCGCATTGAGGGACATCCTCGGCCATCCAGGCTTTTTGAACAACATGTAATTCAGCTGCTCCCAGACCCTCAATGGTGGTGACTTGTCCATCACCCAGGGCAGAAACAGTCAAGCCGCAAGCGCGGGCTGGGGTGCCATTAATATGAATCGTGCATGAGCCGCAAAGGGATTTACCACATCCATACTTTGTGCCGGTAAGCTGCAAATTATCTCGTAAGATCCACAGCAGCGGAGTGTCCGGGTCGGCACTAACCTGAAATGCCTGCCCATTTACTTGAATTGTATATTCTGGCATAATGATTCTTGTTATTCTCAGTCAGGAAGAGCTACCCTTGTAAGTTATGAAAAAAGTGTCTTTTTGTCCTCCAGATATCTTATGGTGCGGATTTCATGCTTGTCAAAACACGTCATCAGGCATCACTAATTGAATACCTGCTCGTGGCGTATAAATTTGTGGAATCCTCCGGAGATTCATGAATGCATAAAATAGTCAGGTTGCGGGTCACCTCAGCTTTTGTATAAATTCAAGTACTGATTTTCTCGTAAATTGATTGGAAATGTCCAGATAATTATGAAAAGTAAAGCAGCATTTTATGCCATGATGATTGCCGTTATTTCATTTGATGCAATCCAAGCGCAGACCCGTGATCAAGGACCCTGGTGGCCACATCCTATTTGGGGTGCTGAAGATCAGGCCGGTGCTTCCAATTGGATTACAGCTGAAAAGGTGTTGGAGGCTGTGGCGTTGGTGACGACCGGAAAGATTTACGAACTGGGTAATGTTTATGAACGGGATATGCCATTTGTTGGCAATCGCAGCTTTAATTTACTCATCCCGTCTTTTCCGACCTATCCACCTTCCGGTAAGGATCGGGTAGTTTACAACGATGAATTTTTAGCCACTCAAATCGGGCAGGTGGGTACCCAGTTTGATGGTCCGGGACACGTGGGAAAACAAATGGAGATGGCTGACGGGTCAACGACGGAGGTATTTTACAATGGCTATACCACCGCGGAGATGAAAGACCCCTATGGATTAAAGAAATTAGGTATTGAAAATGTCAAGCCTTATGTGACCCGGGGCATTTTAATAGATGTAGCGGCCGCCAAAAATTTGGACCAGTTACCCGGTCAATACCAGGTGACGATGGAAGACGTGAGAAATACTTTATCTCAGCAAGGAATGACCGAAGAAGATATTCATCCCGGAGATGCCTTGCTCTTTAATTTCGGATGGTGGCGAAATTGGCCAAAGCCTATTTCACTGGAAAAACCTCCTTACATTTCCCACGAGGTCACCGAATGGATCATTGCTAGAAATCCATCCATGGTTGGCTCTGACTGTACACTGGACGGGCCGGGTGCCAACGTGCATTTGGAGGTCACTTTGCAAAACGGCATTTGGAATCTGGAGTGGATGCGCTTCGATGATATTTCCGCGGACAAATTATATCGATTTATGTTCATCTTTACTCCTTTACGGATCAAAGGTGCCACCGGATCGCCAGGTAGACCAATCGCTGTGGGATAAAAAATACAGATGCCAAGTTGGACAGCGCTGCTATATTTTTTTAACTGAGACCGGCAACAAAGTAATCGTCAATGCTTACTAATAAAGTTAGATTAGAAACCCTACCTTGTTAAAAAGAATCAATATGTTGCAAAAATTTTACGCGATCCTTCTCTGGCTTATGATTTGTCATCTGGCTCCGGCCCAGCCAGACTATCTGAATATAAATGTAGCGCCAGAAGTCAACCCCTGGTCAAACCTGGAGATCAATGCGGATAGCGATCAGTTTCAATTCATTATTGTGACTGATCGAACGGGTGGTCACCGCCCAGGCGTGTTTGAACAGGCTGTACAAAAGATTAATTTACTACAACCCGAGTTTGTCATGAGTGTAGGTGATTTAATTGAGGGTTATACCGAGGACACCAGCATTTTAAATGCGGAGTGGAATGAATTTTCCGGATTTATTGATGAATTGCAAATGCCTTTTTTTTATGTTCCGGGAAATCACGACTTAACTAATGAAGTAATGGGCCGTGAATATCTAAAGAGATTTGGGCGTGCTTATTATCATTTCAGGTACAAGGATGTGTTATTTCTTTGCCTGAATTCCGAAGATCAATACCGGGGTGCCGGTCGTGGCACTATTTCGAAACCTCAGTTTGACTATATAGAGGAAACCCTGAATGAACACGAGGATGCCAAATACACTTTCGTCTTTTTGCATCAACCCTTGTGGATTCAGGACGATCCGAAATACTGGCCGCAAGTGGAGGCACTTCTCTCGGAAAGGTCACATACGGTTTTTGCCGGTCATTACCACCACTATGTGAAAAGAGAGAGGAACAGGGGAAAATATGTGATGCTAGCTACTACCGGTGGCGGTAGCCGTTTGCGGGGTGAGGATTTTGGTGAGTTTGATCACGTAGTCTGGGTTACCATGACTTCTGTGGGTCCGGTGGTTGCCAATCTTTGGTTGCAGGGCATTTGGGATGAAAATGTAGCTACGGAGGCATCAGAAACATTCATCAATGCATTGCTATCCAGCCGGGTGGTCGAAATTGCTCCCCAGTTTGAAGTTCCTGCAGATCTTGATCATACTTTTCAGATTAAATTGACCAATCCGTTTGATATACCTCTGAGCGTCAGAGTAGAGGAGGGATTTGGCTGGGATCAGTGGGTTACGGTAGACTCACACCAGATTGAACTAGCACCAAATTCCGTTGCATGGATCGATGGATCATTTCACGCCCGGAGAACTGGGATCAGCCTCGAAAAAATGCGCAGTACACCAGTGACGTTTTTTGTTTCAGCTGTTCTCAATGACGGTAATCTTCTGGAAATTCCCATTCGCGTGAATCTCAAACCATTACAAAAGACGTATTTAATCACCACGGATAAGGAGCCATTAATCGACGGAGTCCTTGACGAGTGGGATCTGCCCCAGGACTATATCACATTTGCTGATAATAAATTTCGATTTTCAGTTACCCACGATGAATCTTATTTATTCCTGGCTGCAGAAATTACCGATGATACGTTGGTGATTGATACCAGCACATCAATTTCCCGGCAGGATAATATCGGATTATATTTAAGTTTTGCACCGGAGATTAAATCATCTCGCTCACCGGCCCAAACTTTCCACCTTCGGCTCACACCCCACCGGGGAGAATTTATGTCGCAAGTGGCGTCACCTAAGAATATACCTGACGATTGGCAGTACTCCTGTATTTCAACCGCAACAGGTTATAGCTTTGAAGCTGCGATTCCTTTAAAATATGCGCAGGAGGCTCAGGGTGGTAATTGGCAGAGTATTCGACTGAATTGGAATGTCGATGATCTTGATGATCATCTTGATTGGCAAAAAACGGAACGGAATTCTATTGATCCGCTATGGGGTTCGGATGCGGAAATATTGGGATCGGGTATCTATTTTAAGCGATAAAAAACGGATTTTTATTATGGAATTAGTGAGGAACCTTTGGCATTGCGGAGTTAATGGTCCAACCTGCAAGATTTAATCCGGAATTTTTGCGTTACATATTTATTATTTAATTTTCGCTATGCCAGAAGAGATAGTTTTGAGTGTGAATGGACAAGAACGTGTGGTGGAGGAGGAGCCAAGCACCCCGTTACTTTATGTCCTGAGAAATAAACTGGATCTCACCGGGGCAAAATTTGGTTGCGGTCTGGGTCAATGTGGTTCGTGCATGGTCATGATTGACGGTGCGGCCAGTTACAGTTGTTTGCTACCGGTTGGCCGGCTGGAAGGCAAATCCATCACAACGATTGAAGGACTGGTAGATCATGAAGGAAATTTGAATCCGGTACAAGATGCTTTTCTGCAGGAGCAGGCCGGTCAATGTGGTTATTGTACCAATGGAATGATCATAGCTGGAGTTGCCCTATTCCATAAAAATAAGCAGCCCAATAAGCAAGAAATTCGAACCGCTTTACAGGGCAATCTCTGTCGCTGTGGAGTGCAGGCAAGAGTGATTAAGGCACTGGAGAGGGTATCTAAAAATCAATAGAGTGAAGGAGAACGATGTTATAAGAATTCCAGGCCGCCGTGAATTTCTTTATTCCATGGGTTGTCTGACGGTGGGTATTTCCTTGCCTGACATTACCCGGCCTTCCTTTAAGGATCGATTGATTCAAGATCAACTTCCGGGGAGTCTTAGAAACCATCCGGGTCTTGATGCCTGGCTCGAAATACTGGCAGACAACCGCATTCGTGTTTTCTCGGGAAAGATAGAGTTAGGGCAAGGCATTGGGGTGGTGATCCAACAGGTGGCAGCTGAAGAATTAAATGCCGACTTGAATCAGGTGGAAGTGATATTGGCCGACACTGGCTTGACTCCTAATGAAGGCTACACCGCGGGCAGTGGTTCAGTTAAAAATAGTGCGATTGCTGTACGATATGCTGCCGCAACCGCCCGGGAACGACTTTGTCAGCTGGCAGGTGAAAGGCTGGGTTTACCTCCGGATCAGTTGCATCTGCATCAGGGAATGGTGGTCTCAAAGGATGATACGTTTAGTATGCCCATAAGTGAGGTGCTGGAAGGCAAAAAATGGGAAATGGAAGTGACTCTGCCGGTAAAAATATGGCCCTATAAATTGTACCGGTTTTCGGGAAAGTCCATTCCCCGCCCAGATCTGGATAAAATAGTGCGGGGGCAACCTTTTTTCATTCAGGATCTCAAATTCCCCGGCATGTTGCATGCCCGGGTCTTGCGGCCTCCATCTTATAGTTCCTACATCCTGAAATTTGATTTGGAGGCTTATAAACGATCAATAGCCGAAGGAATTGAGTTGGTTAATGATGGTTCGTTTTTGGCTTTGGTTGGCAAGGATGAGTATCAGGTCGAATTGGCAATCAAGGACTTGTCTGAAATGGTGACCTGGATTCAAGCTGAAACATTGCCCGATGAAACCAGTCTAAAAGATCAACTGGTAGAACAAGCCGGGGCCGCTCAAGAGGTGGTTCGAGAGGGTACATTATATCCCACTCACAGTGAATCGGGTACGTTTAAGGGTTCATTCTATAAGCCTTATATCATGCATGGATCGATTGGTCCGGCTTGTGGAATTGCCCGGTTCCAAGACGAGATGTTGCAAGTGTGGACGCATAGCCAGGGCGTATTTCCCTTCAGATCTGCTTTGAGTAGCATGCTCAATTTACAGGAGGAGAATATTCATGTTGTTGGAGTACCCGGTGCCGGTTGTTTCGGCCATAATTCGGCCGACGATGCTGCCGCCGATGCTGCGGTAATTGCCAAGGCTATGCCGGGTAAATACATTCGTGTGCAGTGGTCCCGTAGCCAGGAGCATCAATGGGAAGCGTTGGGTAGTGCTATGCGGATGGATATTGAAGCGGGGCTGGATAGCGAGGGGCAGATCTCTTTTTGGAAAGCCAGTATTTATAGTGATTCGCATAGCACCCGTCCCAATAAGGATGCCGGAACCCTGATACCGGCCCGGTATCTGCAACGTAGTAAGTTACTCGAGGGAAGAGGATATCTTGGAGGCGGGTATCGCAATGCGCAACCATACTATAAAATCAGTAATTTGGATATTAAGGCGCATTTTTTTGATGGCCCGTTACGAGTTTCTTCGCTGCGGAGTTTGGGAGCCTACGCCAATATTTTTGCCATTGAATCGATCGTCGATGAGATGAGCATGAAGCAGGAGATACATCCACTCGATTTCCGGATTAATCTACTCAATGATCAACGGGCAATTGATGTAATCCTAAAATTGCGGCAAATGACCAATAATATTACACCGGTTTCAGGTGAAGGTTTGGGATTTGCATTTTCCCGGTATAAAAATAACGACGCCTATTGTGCCGTTGCGGCACAGGTGAAAGTTTTAGGCTCCGGACAGGTTCATCTCCTAAAAATGTGGGCTGCACTGGACGCGGGAGAGGTTATGAATCCTGATGGCCTCGCCAACCAGACGGAGGGAGGAATGATTCAAGCTGCCAGTTGGACCTTGCTGGAAGAGGTAAGATTTGATGCGGAGCATATCACATCCAAAGATTGGACATCTTATCCGATTTTAAGGTATCGGGATATTCCGGATGTGGAAGTAGCTATTCTGGCACGACCGGAAGAAGCGCCATTGGGTGGCGGGGAAGCGGCCCAACCACCCACGCCAGCCGCGATTACCAATGCCATTTTCAGAGCAACCGGCAAGCGTATCTATGACCTGCCGGTGGGTAAGGTGTGAGTAATAAAAAAAGACAGTCAGGCTGAGCCTGTCTATGCAGCCGGGTAAACTTGCCGAAGCCCTTCGATGAACAAGCTGATAACACAAAAAACAGCCTCTCGGCGAGCCCGCCATGAAAGGAGCTGAAGGGGCTCGGGTGACTTTTTTAGATTTAAGAAATAAATGGATTTTTTTGTTTTTAAAAATATTCAATTAATGTAATACAAGCCTTCACCGCCC
>JABDLW010000510.1 GCA_013001805.1 Saprospiraceae bacterium
GATAAACAATATCGCTCTGCAAGGCACTGATGCTTCGGACCAAGACAAGGTAGTATGCAAGGTGAGTCGAACTATTGTTTCTCTCTTTATATCCCCACGTTTTATGCATCAACTCGAACACTGCATGTATTAAATACCCGCAAACGAAAGTAGCTATAATGGTCTGAGCACATGTAATGGAGTCAGGACGGAGCAGACAATTGTTGATCCAGCATGCAAGGAGAATAGCGTTTCTTCGAGTTAGTCAAATGAAAATTTAGAGGACATATGAAAATAGCCGTTTTTAGTACAAAACCCTACGATCAGGAATACTTTGAACGCTATAGTCAATCCCATGGATTGGATTTTACTTTTTTTGAGACATCGCTAAACTCAGATACGGCAAATTTAACCTCAGGTTTTGACGTTGCCTGTGTTTTTGTCAATGATAAGGTTGATGATGCGACGATTAAAATGTTGTCGCAGAATGGAATTGGATTAATTGCGCTGCGTTGTGCCGGCTATAATAATGTCGATTTAGAATCGGCAAAGAGAAACCGGATTAAAGTGGTTCGTGTACCGGCCTACTCGCCGGAGGCAGTTGCAGAGCACGCCATAGCACTGATTTTGACATTAAATAGAAAAACCCATAAAGCTTACAATAGAATCAGGGAGGGTAACTTTTCTCTAAATAAGCTTATTGGTTTTAACCTGCATGGTAAAATAGTGGGAGTTGTGGGAACGGGGACAATTGGCGCTACCTTTTGTCGTATTATTAAAGGGTTTGGTTGCGAAATAATTGCATTCGATAAATATGAATCGGATGAATTGATCAATTTTGGCGTGAAGTATAAACCTTTGGACGAGGTTTTTAGACGAGCCGACATTATATCTTTACACTGCCCGCTCACTCCGGAAACCAAGCATATGATCAATAAGGAGTCATTGGCGTTGATGAAAAGCGGAATTATGATCATTAATACCAGTAGGGGAGCATTAATTAACACCGCAGATATCATTGATGGTTTAACGAATTATAAAGTGGGCTATCTGGGCATTGATGTGTACGAGCAAGAGGAAAACATATTTTTTAAAGATCTATCCGAAATTATCATTCAGGACGATCTGATTTTACGACTAATTAGTTTTCCAAATGTGTTAATAACCTCCCATCAGGCATACTTCACCCGAGAGGCCATGCAGGAAATTACCATCACGACACTGAGCAATATTAAGGAATTTGAAGATGGTGGCTTGTTGAGCAATGAGGTGGTTTAGTTTAATAGTTTTGCTACACTAGTCTATTTGATGTGTGTCCAAGACGTTTCTAAAGAAGATATACCGTTGTGCTATAATTATTCTGTTCATTTTTTGCGTGCCCAAAAAACGAACCAAAAAAGGGCACCTTTCCTAAAGTGCTTTGCTCTCGCACCATGCTACAGCTCTTAAAATGCTGCTTCTCTACTCAGTAGTCGCTAGGTTCTGGGACCTTTTGCCTTTTGCTCGGTGGCCAGTCCGAATTTGGTGTTTAGTCTCTCTGCTCACACTTCCACTGATTAAGCCGCGACGCATTTTATTCGCCCCAGCACCAGAACGGAAAGGCCATTACCCACTCTAAATTGCAAAGGATTAAGGGCTAAGCTGCTGAACTAACCAAAGGCCTTTATTGAAGGCCTGATAATGGCCTTAAGGGATAAGCCGTTAAGAAATAGATGTGGTAAACCGTTAAGAATTCTAAACTGTATGAGCTAAACCAGCGATAAAGCAAAGATCCAAATAATAACTGGCCATTGTTCAAAGTACTAAAGTCAAAAGCGAGTTTTTAGAATTTAGGTTTTCGCATCTATTTTAGGCTTAGACCAGACAGCCTTGATCCCCGCCCGACGGATCGTCGGATCGGGCCGGTTTTGGTACTGGCGCATGCCCCGATCGATAGCATCGGGGGATCAAGTCTATTATCTCGACCGGAACGCGTCGGGGCCAAAAAGTACAAGAGTAAATATAAGCGGGACTGGCCTCAGAGTAGATTCTTTTAGTCGCTATGGGATACAATTCGAAATATGCCGTTCTAAGGACATAATCATTGATTGTGAGTCCCATTTATCCGCTAATAATTTATTTTGGACACATGTGACACTAGTCACAACTTATAAATCGCTTGCCTGACGCTGGATCATCGAGTGAAAAATATTGAGCGTTTGCTTGGCAATGCCAGTCCAGCCAAAGTTTCTCCTGGCAAAGCGGGCACCTTCGACAGACAACCGGTGTGATAAAATCGGATACTTTAAAGTATAAGCCAGTATGGCTCCGAATTCCTTGGGTTGGTTGGGGTCAGCGCACATTGCATTATGACCAAAAGTGATCAGCTCGAACAAACCTCCATTGATGGTTATGACCGCCGGTGTTCCGCAAGCCATGGCCTCAATAGCTACCATACCGAAAGGCTCGTACCTGGAGGGCATGGCAAAGACGGCCGCTGCACGATAATAGTCGGCAAGGTCTTCGTCGGGCACATAATTGCGCCATTCTATTTTGTCATCTACGCCAAGCTCTTCGGCTAATTTTCTCAAACTCGCCACACCGGACTTATCCTGTCCCGTATCTTCTCCTCCCACTGCCGCAATCAACCGCGCATCCGGTACCAGCTCTATCAAGGTAGGCAGGGATTGTATCAGCAAATCATATCCCTTATTATGCGCCATCCTCCCCAGCGTCAGAATGTCGTTTTTCCTGAAATTATGCTTTTTCTGAAGTTCTTCCTGATCTTCAGATCGTACCGGCGAATACTTGTCTTCGTCCATTCCTGGCGGGATGACTGTAATTCTGCTTTCCAGGACATCATAATGCTTCATGAGGATTTCCGCCTGTTGTACGGTAGTTGCTATCAGGTGATCGCACATTTGATAGATGAGAAATTCCTTTCGGATACGTTCGACAAAACGGTAATTTTTCTCCATTTCCTCTTTGCCCATATCTACGCCCATGTTATTTTGTTTCCACCATCCAAGTGAATGCGGAGTATGTACATGAGGTATTTCCAATTCTTCGGCTATTTTTTGGCCGGCTGCACCGGCATCCCAATAGTGAGAATAAATGATGTCATACCGGGTCCCCAGGCGACGGATCCGGGACAAGGTATTCGTAACAAAATCACTAATGTGATCGTGCATATCTTCTTTTCGAATAAACTTCTTTCCTCCGAAAGGAACGCGCCATACCCGCAAATTGTCATTCATTACATCTTCCTCCGGCTGGTCTTCAAATTGACGCGTTAATAAATCCACTTTTCTGCCTAATCGGCTAAATCGCTTAGCCAGCTCCAATACAAAAACAACTTGTCCACCGGTATCCGGTTTGCCCAGCTCAGGTTCAGCAGCTACATAACCATGCAATGAAATAACCAGAATATTGTTATTGGTTTGATCAAAATTCATCTTTTTGATTTTAATAACTAAAAAGGAGAATCACAGAAATCTATATCTAATGTAGTTTAATATATACATGGATCGATGCGAATGCCTCTAATAAAAACCTCTAAACTCACATTAAATTTTATACTATACAAGAGAAAGCGCAATTGTTTGAAAACTCAGTGATTTCAAATTGCTATACTGTCAAGC
>JABDLW010000616.1 GCA_013001805.1 Saprospiraceae bacterium
CTGTACAGATGTAGTCCTTGTGCCAGATCTTGATCTAAGAAAGTATACTGTACACGATCAATCTCCTGAAATTCATGTATTGGCAAATATGTTCCAGAAAATTCTTTTTCAATCCGTACCTTTTTCACCCCAGCTATGTCGCTGATCAACAGATTCAGACGAGCTCCGGCATTTTCACTTTCAGCCGAAAAAGAAATAATGTAGCAAGAAGCCCTCTGCTTCTGTAAATCAATTGCCAGAGAACGAAAGCCCTCGATTTGTTGATTTACCGGAGCCACAGCAAAGTAGTTATCTATTTCTGGGGTTTTCTTAAGGTAGTAGAATAGTTGATCTGTAGAGGATACTAATCGGGCAGATCCGGGACCGATTTTATAAAGATTGTAAAAGGTGGCATCGGTGACACTATCCCATCTCAATAAAAGTTCATCAGCGCAATCGTATGCCACATCTATTTCTGTTTTTGGTGAAATAATAAATGTATCTGAAATAAATACCTCTTCATCTATTTGCATTCGAAGAAGCACCTTAGAAAATATCTGCGGTACCTTCCATTTATAATATAGATGATCCAGAGATATCAGCGAATCTAGAAGCTGCCAATTGTCTCCACCATCAAGGCTGTAGTGCATTCTACCGGTTGATGCGCGAAAACTATGACTCCATCGAATTAAGAATTCTTTTCCGGCTTCCAGGATCGTTCCTTGTGCTGGGTTGACCCACAGGAACTTATCGGCTCGCTCTGTCGCATAACTTAAATTAAACTCTTGTACCTGACCGAGAAGATTATGAGCAGAGACGCTTACAGTATAGACCCCCGGAGTTGGGTTGTCCAAACTAATTTGCTCTACGGTATTAAGCCGGTCTACTTTTCGCTCCGCCATACTTGTGAGTGAATCAACATGAGGAAAAGCGCTTAAAACCCAAGGTAAATACCTCTCTCCCGTTGAGGCAACTACGGTCAAATCCAGGTCATTGACCAAAGCTTGCTTCGCATTCACTTGGGCTGGAAGATCATTCCAGGTCAAGGTAACCTTCAATTGTCCTGCATTTTCCGGAACTACCATATCATAATACATCGTATCATTCAATGCTACATTATCAGAGATATATTGGCTGGACTCAACAATTTGTACAGCTTGAAAAAGGTTTAGGTTGCCGTAACCGGTGATAAAATCAATCCCTGGCAATCCTACGTCATCGGCACTATTGATCAATATATTCTTAACCAGATCGGAGGGTGGCAAAACACCATTTTTTTCCATGAATGCTTGTTGAAGTATCGCCACCGACCCACTGACAGTGGCGGCTGCTTCCGAACTGCCCCTGGCTCCCATGGCTACTAGTTCGGGTTTGATCCTGCCGTCATATGCCGGGCCTTTTGAGCTCATCGGTATTACCAAACCGAATGAATCAACTCCTCCAACGGTAATTACATTTTTTGCCGCTTTGAAATTTCCTGTGATGTTACTCCAACCCGGCACTCGACTATAATCTCCCATAGTAGCAGTCTCTTCCCCCTGATTACCTGCAGAAAACACGTGTGCCACCGTTGAATTGCGAAGGGATGATTCATCATATGCCCGTGCCTCAAAGCCATAAAAATTTTCTATATCAATCCCATAGGAGTGATTCTGAACACCAATATCTTCATCCTGAAAGTATCTGTCACCATCCGGAAATAAGTCAAAAAAACCGGAAGAGGAGAGATATATTTCAGGAGCGATCCCGAGTGATTCATACGAAGTAGATCCCGATCCACCAACAACAGTAGCCATGGTGCTGGCATGAGTGGTGATTTTAAAGGTGTCATTATGAATACTTGAAATGCGGTCACTATAGTCGATATCAAAGATATCGAAGGCGTCTTCCTTAATGGAGGCTTTAATTCCGCTACCTCTGAGCTGGGGATACTTGCTGTGTGTGAGTGTTACTGAATTAAGCCCTCGATCATAATCTTTTATGATCAATTCTGTCCGGGGTAACTTGCGGACTAAATCGATAAATCCAATGTGCGGGCAATTTAAGAGGTAGACAAAATCCTCATTGTTTTCTATTCGCACTTTCCAAACATCATTAGCATGCCGGGATGGAACAGCTTGCATGTTAGGTTTACGCTCCTTCAATTGAGTGAAAAACGTAGCCTCTTCTTTTGCAAAAACCAGTACTTCATAATGGGGCAGTGAGTCAAGTAGAAGTCGACTGTGCATTAGCGAAACAGCTGGACTACAGACCTGATTCACGATCAAACTATCCATAGTCGTTGTTGGCGTAAATTCTTGAGCCCTGACCATCGAAGTAAGAAAAAGAAAAGATCCCAGTATTGAGGACCGGATTTGAGATATAGTTATAATGCTCAAATTTTGCCAAATTTTAGGTTAATCTACTGAAATAACAAAGCATTCCTTATTCAACAAAAAATCATAATGTGAAAAAAAGTCAGCTTTTAACATAAATTTTGCAAAATCAGTGAATGATCCACACTATTGCGAAAAACAAGATCGCCATGGAATTAGCATTTTGTTAATTCAACAATTTGATTGCAAAATTTATCTTTGGGTTTCATTCCATTTCCAGTATCTTCAGGCTGGTCATAAATACTTACCACACTTTCATTCCAAAATTGTTTAATTATGAAAAATCTCTTTCTTCTACTAATGAATCTGGCTTTTTTTGTGCTGATTTTCCAGTCGTGTAATAAAGATGAATCAGAAGTGAATGCCAGGAATAAGGTGCCTCAAGAGGTCATTGATAAAATCACCAATATGGGTTTTAATCCCGATGGTATAGTAATAGTTGAAGAAGGCTACCGTATTGAGCGAGACATCATCATCACGCATGAAGATCTTGCATATGCTCCCATAGAACATAAGGTTCCTTTGGCTGAACAGTATAGTACAAACAATCTGGTTGCTACTGGAGGAAGCAGGGAGATCACCATTTATGCCCCGGAAGGATCTACTGGTGGCCGGGGGAAAGGCAAAAAGGGCGGAAGCGAAGGGTTTAGCCCGGCTATGATTGCTGGCCTTGATGAAGCAATTGCTCGCTACAATGCACAAAACCTCGAAATAACCTTTCGCAGAGTTACCAGTTCTAAAAGAGTGGACATAAAAATGACCCGACTGAGCTCATTGGACGAACAAAGTGGTGTCCTGGGATCAGCCGGATTCCCATCAAGACGTGGTAATCCCTATGGTGAAATTAAAATGAGTGGCATTCTTGAGTCGGAATATGGATTAAGCGTAGACGGAATTGCGACCATCATCGCTCATGAAATGGGTCATTGCATCGGTTTTAGACATACGGATTATTTTGACCGGAGCATCAGTTGTAATGGTAATGCTGTTAATGAAGGAAGCGCAGGAGTAGGAGCCAATCATATACCTGGCACGCCCACAGGAGCTACATTATCTGCCAAGTCATGGATGCTCTCTTGTACGGATGGAACTAATCGTCCATTTAATAATGATGATCAAACTGCACTGGACTATCTGTATTAAAACGGCATTGGCTTAACTCTATAAAACTTTCTGTGACCAACAAGGATTTTATTTAAGAAACCTCCTTGTAATCAATTAGCATGCGACAAAAAGTATGTTCCTGAAAGTTTGGTGGGTAAAGAAAAAGAAATTTCAAATCTTTATAAAGCGATAAAAAGCTGCATTTCTGAATCCTGCGTTGTGATGGTTAGCACCATGTTGGTCTCTACCAACGCAGCCTCTCCTTTTTCTAAATATAAACTATCGCTGCCATTCAATAAAGTTGCAGGCTGACCAATATTTATAACTATCGAATTTCTAAATATAGTGTAACTACCTTCTCTTTCAATTTTTTGCAACTTGAATTCAGTCGCAGGGGTTTCATAGATTCCTTTTCCATTTGGCCTGATGATTTGCGGTTCTTCGTGCTCAAATTTTACAATCTTAAGTAGTTGTTCCGCATCAATGTGTTTGCTGGTCAGCCCTCCACGCACCACATTATCCGATGCTGCCATACATTCCACATTTTGACCTTCAAGGTAAGCATGTAATACTCCCGGAGCCTGAAATATGCCATCACCAACATTGAGTTTCACAAGATTCATTAAATAGAGCGAAAATATACCGCGATCGCACAATCCTTTCTTGTTAAAGGTAAAGTACGCTCGTGCAGACCAAAAATTTATATCAGTCTTATCTAACTTGTTTTTTTCATAGAGTGGTTTGATGCGATGGCCCAGGGGTTTTAATATGGCATTGACCTCCTCCTGGGGCATAGTCATCAAATGGGCGTAGGTGTCTTTCAAACCGTGTCTCAAGAAGTACTTTTGGATAGGTTTTAGTTCCGGATTTCGGTCGAGCGTATTTACAATATTTTCATCGGATTGAAAACCCTGCACCAGCCAAAAATCAGACAAGGCGACCATCAATTCGGGCTTGTGATTGTTATCCTTAAATACCCGGTTAAAAGCATTCCTGGGTTTACCGGATACCTCTTCCCTGGCAAAACCATGCTCCGCAGTACTTTTATCGGGATGGACCTGGATACTAAGCATATCCCTTACGTCCAGGATCTTGAAAAGAAATGGCAGTTTATCCTGTAAATAATTGCCAAGTGATTTATTTTCTTCCGCTAATGTAGCATCCCCATCGGGATGGGTTCCTAACCAATATTCCGCGAATGGCCTGTCCTCTTTCTTCAGGTTTAAGAGTTCTGGTAAAAAATTGTAGCCTCCCCAATCGTAGTGCTTTATGATACCCTTTATTCTTTTTAGCATCCGTTATTTATTAATTGTTCCTGTATTAAAGGTAGAGGATACATGTCATCCTCATTCGTAATTCTTGTTTCGCCTCCAGCCTGTCCTGCTTGGCCTGCCAAATGGACGGGGCAACTTTTGACAGCCTCGATACTCCCATCGGGACAGGCGCCAGTTTGACAAAACTGGCATTGATTACCATTGGTTTAGTTTTTTCAACCTTTCCATTTTCTCCATACTTTGATTTAGTTCAAAATCTCATTTATAATACTTAGAAACACTGGATTAGATCATTCTGTTAAGCTCCCGAAGTATTGTTTATTATAGCAGTATTGAATTGGTGGCGGGTTCAATGGTAATGGCGCGTTATAACTAAGTGCGAAGCAGGGTCAGATGAGATGTCATGCTCCGAAATATATGCAAAAACCTAATTAAAAAATTGATATATAGGTGCAATTAAATCAATTTTTACAACCTCCTTCAATATTCCCGCCACGCTTTAAATTTATTTAACAACGTATTGGTTGACGCGTCGTGTTTTTCCGGTTTACTTTCTCCAGTAATTTCCGGCTGCAGCGCTTTCGCCAGTTGTTTTCCTAATTCTACACCAAATTGATCAAAACTGAAGATGTTCCAAATGTATCCCTGCACAAAGATTTTATGCTCGTAAAGCGCTATTAAGGCACCCAGATTAAATGGGGTCAATTTTTTCATCATAATCATATTGGTTGGCCGGTTACCATCAAAAACCTTAAAGGGGAGGATCTCCTCAATTTGTTCTTCTGGTGTATCACTGATTATTAACTCCTTCCTTACCTCTTCTTCGGATTTACCATTCATTAAAGCTTCACATTGGGCAAGGGCATTGGCTACCAATAAATCATGGTGTTTGAAAAGCCGGTGTGAAGGATTGGCTGCCAGAATAAAATCACAAGGAATTAAATGTGTCCCTTGATGCAGTAGCTGAAAGAAAGAGTGTTGGCTATTCGTGCCGGCACCACCCCATAAAATTGCTCCGGTATCGTAAGTCACCCGTTTGCCCGACCGGTCGACCATTTTGCCGTTGCTTTCCATGCTCGCTTGCTGAAAATAAGAAGAAAGAAATTGCAGGTTCTGGTCATAAGGTAACATTGCTTCCGACTGAGCTCCCATAAAATTACTGTACCATATACCCAACAAGGCCAAAATTACCGGCATATTATTTTCCAATTCTTCATGTTGAAAATGTTGATCCATCGCATGCATCCCATTCAGCATTTCCCGGAAATTGGCTGAACCCACTGCCACCATCACGCTCAGACCAATGGCAGATGAAAGTGAATACCGGCCACCGACCCAATCCCAGAATTCAAATGCATTCTGAGCATCAATGCCAAATTCCTCTACAGCGTCAATATTGGTAGATACTGCTACAAAATGCTTTCTAATATCTTCTACTTCTCCTTCTTCCAGAAACCATTTTCGAGCACTATGTGCATTGGTCATCGTTTCTATGGTAGTAAATGTTTTGGAGGCAATGATGAACAGTGTGGTTTCTTGATTTAGTTCGGCCAGGGTTTGCGCAATGTGTGATCCATCGACATTGGATACAAAGTGCACTTTTCTGTTTTTTACATGGTAAGGTCTCAGTGCTTCCGCTACCATGACCGGACCTAGATCTGAACCACCGATGCCAATGTTTACTACATCTGTGATTCGTTTTCCAGTAAATCCCTTCCAGGACTCATCCAATCGTTCGACAAACGACTGCATTTGGTTAAGAACAGCATGTACCAAATGCATTATATTTTCTCCATCAACGATCATGTCTGCTGAGCGTGGAGCACGGAGCGCTACATGGTATGCAGCACGGCCTTCGGTTTCATTTATTTGAGCACCGGAAACCATTTTCCTGACACCATCCTTAAGATCTGTTTCTGAGGCCAGTTGAAGCAATTTGTCCAGGACTTCCGGGTCAATCCGGTTTTTCGAATAGTCTAAATAAATGTCCCCGACCTGAAGAGAAAACCGGGCCACCCGATCCGCATCCTGTTCAAAAAGATCCCGCATCAATACATTGCGAAAGCGGTCGGCTTCCGTCATCAATTCTTCCCAGACATTAAGGGATGATGGATTAATTCTCTTCAACGTCTCCTTTGTGCTCATAATGGTTCAATAATTACTCCGCGTGTAAAATAGCAACTTAATCATTGGGCAGCTGCACATTTATCGTCTATTTTCGCTAAATGGCAAAACAACAAGAGATTGGTAGAAAAGGTGAAAGGTTGGCAATCGACTACTTAGAACATAAGGGATATCATATCTTAGAAGTCAACTGGCGCTTTAAGCGAGCGGAAGTCGACATCATTGCGCAGTATGACAGAACGATCATATTTGTTGAAGTAAAAACCCGGTCTTATGATACATTTGGAGCACCTGATCTGGCCATCAATAGCAAAAAGGAAAACCTGATCAGCAGTGCTGCCCATGCCTATATCGATCAGCAAAAATACGAGGGGGCCATACGTTTTGATGTCATATCAATCGTTATGGGAAAAAACAAGATGGCACAAATCGAGCATATCGAGGATGCCTTCTTCCTAGGTTTATAATAAGCCTTCCGTGAGTCATCAGTTTTTACTGCTCACAGCCAAGCATAGACA
>JABDLW010000573.1 GCA_013001805.1 Saprospiraceae bacterium
CTGTAGTGACATGCCATCTAAATGTTCAAAACCCAAAAGTGGCTCAAAGCCCTCGATGATGTGATCAGGATTAGAATGCGTATGAATCACCACAAAATTTTGATAAGGATCGTGGGTCTTAAAATATGTAACCATTGCTTTTTGTTGCTCGGTATCCTGACCATTTGGAGAAAAATTAGCCGGGCCATTTTCTTCCCCCATATTCCAGGTGACGCCAAGATGATGCGCGAAACGGGCAATTAATTCACGGTAGTATAAATTACGTTCAAAAGTGGTATTGCCATCATCTAATAATCGTTCATTTTCCGTTTCCTGGGTAACCACGTGCAGCATCAAACCCAGATCGTCCATGTGGTCAAAAACGATTTCCCACTGATCCAGTTTGCTGCAATCAAAACGTAGACGTTCATCATATCGCGTGTAAGGCCAGACATCTCTACCATCACCACCAATATTCATGGTTAAAAAATAAACAGAATTCATACCCTCGCTCGCCAAATAATTCAGAGCGCCAATGATACCCTTTCCCTTACCTCCCTGCCAGACTGGATCCCCATTTGTCCAGTCTCCCACATGAGCTACATATTTATGCAATTCCGCTTTGGCAGTAGCTTCTCCGGACCTTGCTGTCGGTGGTTCCACTTTTTCGGTGCCATCAAACTCATGAAAGGCGAGAAAATTCTCCGGACTGTCGGCGCCTCCCTTTAAAAAATATCGATCACTATCCGCATATTTTAGGTAATAGCCCCCCGTAGTGACAATTCGCCCCGGATGACCGGCATTATCAGTGACTTCAATGGTACCGGTTTGACCATCAAAAGCCACTCCCTCACCGGCAGCCGGATCGTCAGAAATGGCAATTTGGTCACCTTGGCGGAAGGAAACCGTGTATTCCCAGGTACCCGCTCGATTGGGCCGAAAATGCACCTTCCAGGTGTTGCCCGCATCGGCACTACTTTCGGCCGCGTTGCCGTCGGCGGCGTAAAACCCGGGGACTACCATGGAGATATCTCCATTTTTGAAAGTCACATTTAAGCGGTAATTTAAAAAGGGATTTTCCGCTGCCTGTTCACTGGTTTCGGGTCCATTAAAAGTGAGCGTAATTTTTTCCCATTTTTGCACCTGGTGTACGGAATCACCTGAGTTGGAATCTGTGCAGGAAAAAACCAACACCATAATTAAAATGGCTCCTGGCCCGATTGTTGAATTGCGTAATTTCAGCATTTTCTATGATTTTTTTTTGAATAGTCATTATTGAGTTCTCTGGCAAAGCTGCCTCGTACTAAACTAGATTTAATTAAATCCGGTAAATTTCTTTTTGCACCAGACGCATTAATTCCATGGCATTTTCTTCGGCCATTAATTTTCTATATTTTTTTCGATCCAGGGCATCAACCAGATTCCAGATAGCCTGATTCATATCCGTGTGGCGTTGAAAGAATCCCACCATATCAAATATACGGGGAGAAGCATCGGCAGTGAAATATTTATCATAATTATATTCACGTGCATAAAATAAGAATTCTACCGTATGTAAAAAATTTCGCGAGGCTCCGATTAAATCCCAATCGTGATTCCAGTCATTGTCATTGGTATGCAGATAATAGTCCACTCCGGATTCTTCGCAGAGAGCAATCACTTGAGCCGGGTTTTCTTTGGCCAGCAGCGAATGCCCAAAATCGATGGTCACTCCGGTGGCGTTATTTTGTACCTCTTTGAGTAACAACAAGGTTTTTGCGCAGGTATCCAACTGGCAATGCACCCGGGTTTCATTGATTTTATATTCCAAAAACAAGGGTATTTCCGGCAAATAATCGGCTGCTTCTGCCACCGAATCGATCATGTTTCGCCAGGCCTTCGGGTAATCAACTTGAAATAGATTATCGTAACCATCACTGAGAGGACAACAGGTCACCAGGGGAGCACCCACCGCTTTGGCATAGTC
The DNA here is from genome assembly GCA_013001805.1 of Saprospiraceae bacterium. Classification (GTDB taxonomy): domain Bacteria; phylum Bacteroidota; class Bacteroidia; order Chitinophagales; family Saprospiraceae; genus JABDMH01. The sequence continues at coordinate 1,946 of JABDLW010000573.1, forward strand.
CTTTGCGGTTTTAATTATGCTAATGGCGCCTTTCCGGATATCTTCGTCCGGTCGCGATAAGGCGCCGGGTACCCACTGGGTCTCCTTTTTTATGTTGGCGTTAATGGCAGCATACGATAAGCCGGCATCTTCCAGCATTTGCTTGGTGGTTTGAGGATCTCCGGTCTCATAGGGGAATACCACTTCGACACCGGTCACGCCTTTTATTTGTTTGACTATTTCGATGCGTTGTTCCAGGGTGGTAATTTCCTGATATTCGGAAAATCGATCCTGGGTACGGCCAAGAAATGCGGTTATAATCGAGTGCTTCATTCTCTATATTTTTTATTTTATTTTTTAAACAATTATTCTTTCTATCCAAGTTTATTTTGGCAAACTAAGAAATCTCACGCGCAGCAGACTATACTTCCACTGACTATTACCCTTCACTGCCTACTTTATTACGGTCGTACGTACAATATCCGGATCGGAAAATTGATCCATCACATCTCGTACCGTGGTTGAAAAGGAATACATGACCGCTCCCCGGGCACCTGCCTGAAACCAATGCTTCGTTCCCGGGGGCAAGATCAGTTGGTCACCGGGAGCGAGGTCTTCCTCATGCCGCATGGTATACACATTTTCTTTTCCTTCGATTAAAAATCCTTTTTTACGGGTATCTGCTCCGGGAATATAAAAATATAAATCTCCCCAAACAGCCCGAATGATTTCTTCTTTGCCGGGATCATTATCTACGCTAGGATGCCAATGCTCTGGTTCCGTTTGAAAAGGAAATAAAACCAATATCTTGGCGGCAATGCGCTCTGTTTCAAAAAGTGTCAAGATTTCAATGCCCTCTTTCCACAGATTACTTAAGCCAAAATCTGCAGCGGTAATCTTTTCCTTTTCGTGATTGGTAATATAAATACCGGCCTGCTCAATAAGTGCTGCAGCTTCTATTTTAGCCCGATCCAATTCACTTTTTAAAATCATAATCCAGATGTAGTTTTTTGCAGGTCCAGTGCCTTTTGATTATTTAATGCCAGCCACATAGGAATCGCCAATAAATTCAGACCAGCGGTCAGGAAAAAAAAAGGCTGATCCGAGCCCGTAGCGGCCAACATATAGGGAAAAGCCAACGCCGTAAAAAAAGATCCCAAATTGCCTGCCATATTCATAGTGCCACTGACGGTGCCGGAATGCTGCCGACCAATATCAACACAAGTAGCCCACGACGGGCTCAAAGTCATATCCGCCCCAAACACAGCCAATGAGATGAAAACAATCGCGCCGGAGACTTCTTGCATATATACACTGCCAATCACGCCAATTGCCGCTAAAGAGAATCCGGTAATAGCCGGCAGTTTGCGTGACAACGTCAATTTACCTTGCTTATAGATATAGTCTACCCACCAGCCGGAAAACCAATTGCCCAGCGCACCAAATAACAACGGTGCGGAGGAATAAAACCCGGCTTCCACAGCATCCAAATTGTACTTAGCCTTCAAATGTGGAAACAACCAGGTCAAACAAAAAAAGAAAGTAAAATTACTGCAGAAATACTGACCCATTGTAAGCCACATGGTTTTGGAGCCAAATAATTTTGCAAAAGACAAGGATCCGGGTGTTACTTTCTCTTCCAAAGTATTTTTACCGATGATTTCGAGCTCTTCGGCACTAATGCCGGTGTGATCCTGAGGATCATCGCGAAACCACCAATACCAGATAATGCCCCACACCACGCCCACCAGACCCAAAATCACAAAAGTCGCTTGCCAACTTGAGATTTCAATCAGCCATGCCACGATGGGCAATGCAATAGCGGCGCCAATGCGACCTCCGGAAAAATTAATGCCATGGACAATGCCTCTTTCTTTGACCGGTATCCATTTATAAATCGTTTGTGCCATACTGGGAAAAGCACCCGCTTCACCAATTCCAAAAACAAATCGAATAAACAAAAGGGACACAAAATTCCAGGCTGCACCAGTCAGCGCCGTAAATATTGACCAGAGCGTAACCACCGCCGTCAAAACCCGACGTGCTCCAAAACGATCGGCGAGCATACCCGAGGGCGTTTGAAAAAGGGCATAGCCTAAGGCAAAAATGGACAGCACCCATCCCATCTGCTTATCCGACAATGCCAATGTCTCCGATACCGGATCTTTGGCTACAGAAATTAAGATGCGATCAAACAGGACGATCATGGCTAAAATGAAAGTCCCGAAACCCATTTTATACCGGGTGGGTATCTTCATGGGATTAAAATGTCTGCCATTCTACTGGTGATTCTTTCCTTGATTTTACAGATTCCGCATGAAGGTAAGGATTGATTGGTAATTGGGTGGCCAGGTAATTGGGTAATTGGGGCGTGCCGGAAGTCGGGAGTCGGGAGTCCGGAGCAAGGAAAGCAGGTAAGTAGATAATTGGGGTGAAACCAACGAGAGCCGTGGATCTGATGCCTCGGTGTTTCGTCAAACCAAACGTAGCCGCGAATTTATATTCGCGGGCGGATCAAATAAAATAGGTGATTGGGTAAGCAGGTGATTAGGTTATTAGGTGATCGGGGTGAAACCAACGAGAGCCGAGGATCTAAATCCTCGGTGTTCTATTAGAACCAACGGTAGCCTGGAAATTAAATATCTCAAATCCTAAATGTCACCCTTAGCCTGTCGAAGGGTAATTGGGTAACCAGGTAATTGGGTAACTAGGTAATTAGGTAACCAGGTGACTTGGTCATTAGGTGATTGGGATGTAGCCGAAGGTAGCGGAGGATCTAAATCCTACGCGTTCATGAGAATCAGGTAATTTGTTGATTGGGATTCAATTGAAGGTAGCCGAGGATCTAAATCCTCGGTGTTCTATTTGAACCACCGTCAGCCGAAGATCTGATTCCTCGGCGTGTTTAAAAACCGACGAAAGCCAGGAATCAACATCTTCTCAAATTTTAACATATTTCTGTGCAATAATATGTTGATTTAAACCTTATATTGGTGTCACATCTGCAATAGTCTTTGATTATTGCTTCCAATTGAAGTATTCTTTACCACCCAGTTGATCACTCACGACTATTTATTAGTTCTATTTATTAATTACACAACTGATCAACATGAAGAATGCATCATCTCACCCGGTTGATTGTCGAATTTTGATCAACAACATTTCCAGGTCATTTATTCTGTTTATGGCACCTGACTATTTTTCACCCTGACGGTTCTGCTGACTTTATCTGCGGCTTACTTCATTATACTGGTTTGCTACACCCGGATTGGTAAACATTAATGCAGAGCATGCAGTAGTTTGCAAAATCTCCTACGCAGCGGCAACCATCTGATTGTAGCGGGTTTTCGTGTTTTCACGATGTCGCACAGTCATCTCTTTGCATGAATTGAAATAAATATAACAATGACGACACAGATACTCTAACACAGGGAAACACACTCATTGCTAATTCATTTTTATTAACTATTAAATCATAGTGTATCATGATTAAAGGGGACGTTTATGCCCTGAAATAACCAATAGCATACAGAGAGTTGGCTCATAGTAAATGATCTGCAGCGTGCAGACATTGCATTGTATTGCCTTCTGCCAACTATTTATTTACGGGCTGATGCCCTGATAAAATTTTTAATGCTGCCCCCGGGCGGCCTGTGATTCTTATGACCCCAAGCGAAGCATTTTTAATAAAACTAATAGCGACTAAACCCCTGCTCTGCCGTCCTGCCCATGGCTTTAATCCGCTGTTGCAACCGGGTGCCTTGTGGCAGCTGGGTTTCCCCTAGTACAGTGCCCGAGCAGTCAGTTCCCAAGGGGCAGATAATTGCCGCTTTCATTTTACGAGATCACTCAAGACAATTTTGAAAATCAGATTTCATAATTGCTAAAATGATCACGTTATGTTACGTCATAAATTTAATTTTCCTAAGACCGGAAATAATCATAATAAAAACAGAAAAAGTAAATTTCCTAAACAGCATTTATCTCCTTACATTATATTTTTGTCCTTAATTTTTATGGGTGGGATCTCGCTGGCTTCAAAAAAGCATCGAGTCTATTCTACCGTTCCTTCTCTTTCTACCGCTGCCCCTCCATCTAGTGGCGAGGCCCAGATATACCTCGGGTTTGAAACCTCAGCTGAACCCTATGAAACCATGCCCCCGCGCGAACCTGATCCCAATGGTACCGGAAATGGATGCATGGGAGGTGAATCCTGGAATGAATTTTACAAATTTAATGTCTGCGTATCGCCAACCTCACCATTAAGTGACTATGCACTGGAACGATCAAGTCAGTATGCCCGTCACGGTGGCAGCAGTCTGCGTTGCTTTTTAAGACCCACCGATATTGCCGACTGGCCACTGGGCGAAGCTACCCACCGTGCCGAACTGGCGCCGCACCATAGCTC
>JABDLW010000574.1 GCA_013001805.1 Saprospiraceae bacterium
ATGCTCCGGCGTAGAACCATTCAGCCCATTCCAGATCCCGGTTTGATCGATTTATTAGATCTCCTGCATGTAACATGAAGTCTACCTCCGGCATGGTACTATAGGCTTTTCTGATCACCCGTGACCACATCGATTTCACTTCATTCTGCGCATCGCCAAAATAGATAAATGATACCCCGTCATTTTCTACATCCGGTATTTTAATTTGAAACCATTCACTCCACACTGTGTCGATTCCCACCCGGTAGACATAGGTCATGCCAGGAACAAGTCCATCAATGATCGCCGAGTGGAAATGTGCGGAAACCTCGGGCTCCTCTCCATATTTGTTCGTAAATAAATCGGTGCTTCCCATGATGGTTCGCGCATGATCGCGAAATTCAGGACCATGAGTCGCTTCACTCACTTGTGCACTGCCCGTATGAACCGTGGTATCGGTTCGCCAATTTACCGCCACACCCCTTAGCGGATTTTCAGTGAGATTTAGGATGACTTGATCCGGATGTTTACTGGGGAAAAGGTAGGGACCATAGTCGCTGTAATGCAAGTTTACAGATGGATGTTGATGGTTATGTTCAGGTGCCTGCTTGCATGCGAAGAGGATATGCATAGCAAGCAATAGGAGTGCGAGTGACTCTAATGCATTTATAAATTGATGCATTGATATGTTCATGATTTTTAATTTTTAATCTGATTTTCCAGAATAATTGCGGCTGGTCCCTCTTCCAGCCAATGTTTGTAAAGACCGGTTTTGTCGCCATCGGGATAAAAACCGACATAGGAGCCCAGAGCTATATCAATGTCTCCATCTTCATCCAGATCACCTGCGTCCATTACCATCCACCTTCCGCTGGAAGCTCCGGCAAAGCTTTGCGCACTAAACCGGTCTGGTGATTCTTGCTCCAGATAAACATAGTGTAATGGTTCATTACTCCTATAATCGGGGAAAAAAGAAATCGCAGAAATGTCCAGGTCTCCATCTTGATCAAAATCTCTGGCCACAGCTTTATAAGCTCCGGGCATAGGAAAGAAGTGATGCTGCACAAACTGATTAGAACCGAGGTTTTTGAAAAGGTAGATGCCGTGATATTCCTTTACAATTATACTGAGGTCGGCATTGTCTCCACAGGTATACAGAAGATCTAGATCTTCGTCACCATCCCAGTCCACTGATTCGAAATAGGTAGAACCGGCAAGGGCTGAAAATGAAAGTAATGTTTCTTGCTGATTGAAACTTCCCATCTGGTTGTAGAGTAGAAAGATTCCCTCATCTCCTTGAGCCATTAATACCAGGATGTCTGACCAGCCATCACCATTTACATCTCTGATTTCAGTTTTTATTGCTCCCGGTCGATCGATTAGGACCGAACTCATATATGAATTTCCCTGATTTTCATAAAGTGTCAAGCTGCCTAGTCGATTTCCAAATTCACAAATCGAAAAATCATCCTGTCCGTCCTGATTAAAGTCCAAAATTGAAAAATGGACTGGCCGGCGCAGACTATCAATAAGAAGGGTAGATCGATTTGGTTTCTCAGTGACTCCCTCACGGTAAATCAATTCCAATTCACCACGTTGGTAGTCTGTAGGATAGATATGTTCGCCAATGGTTAGGAGCAATTGCCGGTCACCAGCAAAATGTAAGAATATAGGTGACTTCTTTAAATATAACTGATAATTCAAATCCATGTTTTCATTAAAGCTGATCAAGGCATTTACATTTTTTTTCCCATCTGCCAGCAGAAGACTGCGTTTTTCGGGAATAATCTGTAGCATGGTGGTCAGCGGTGGTCGTCGTAAATGGCGGGCTGTTTTGGGATTGAAGTGGACTAGATTATTAATAACCACTTTGGTGGTGTAGTTTGTTTTTGCCCGAACACTGTCGATACTGTTGTCCAGATAAAAGTTCTCCAATTTTTGCCAGTCTTCTTTTGAAATACGGGCCTGCGCAGGATATATATCTTTTGACACAGCTTCGGCTCGCGAAAGTCCCTCTTTGAAAATACTGTCTGGAGCTTCCCCATTGCTGTAGATTCCTAGTCGATGCCCCATGTGGGGAAGGATGAATTGGTGCCAGATACCGGTAGGTAATTCATCTGGTGAGGGATATTGATGACAACTGCCACAATATTTTTGTGCCAATATTTTACCGCTGCCGGATAAATTTCCGTTTAGCTTACCATTCACTTCGTTTTTGCAACTAAATATAAAGATAAAGAAGGCCATTAATGGGAGGTGAAAAAAGTAAGTATGAGGTTTTCCATTTAATTGCAAAGGATCTCTCTTTTACGAAGCGAGTATAGTGCTTTCGGTCACCAGAGTTCTAAAAGTTCCATCCGGATTAAACCATAATTTTGTGGCGAGGTCAAGGGCTTTTCTTTCCTCACTACTGAGTTTTTGGGGAAGTCTTGTATGTGGCTTTATGGGCAATCCACGTTTACTCATTAAATACTTTACACCGGTAGGATGCACGGAACGTTGGGCCATTTCCATAGCACATAGTTGCAAGTGCAATAAAGATGCCTCCTCTATGTTGCCCGTCTTGATTTTTTCATAGATATCGATCACCAAATCGGGTAGCCAGTTAGCTACTACATTCATCGAACCGTCAGCTCCGGCAATTTGTGCATCCAGAAAGAAGGGAATATTTGCCTGCATGAGTGATAATGGACTGTCTTTAAGAATCTGAATGATCGCATTGATTTTATCAATGTTGCAACTGGTCTCTTTAAAAGCATAAAACCTTCCGGTTTCGACAAGTTGTGTGATTAATTCTAGGCTAAGATGAAATTGCCGTGGGTAAGGACATTCGTAAAGGCCTAAATTGCAATCTGTCTTATTGACAAATTCCATAAAATAATTACGTAACTCAACATTCGAGGAAAGTTGCGGAGGTACAGTGAGCATAACTACATCGGCACCCAGTTCATGCATAGAACTGGCAAAAGACAATTCTTCCTGTAAGCTTGCTCCCAGGTTGCCTGTCACTGCAATTGGTACCCTTCCTGCATTTATCTTGAGAGCTTCTTTAACCAGCAGCATTTGTTCTGTCCGGGTTAAATTATACATTTCGCTGGAAAGACAAAGAGCATATAAACCATGACATCCCTTTTCAATATACCACTCGATCATAGCCCGGTAGGCAGGTAAGTCGATTTCCAATTCTTCATTATATGGGGTTACCATCACTGGCCAGATCCCATGCAATCTTTCTGATAGTCTTTGATTTTTCACTGTGTTTAATTTTTACCTCAAATTTTACTTTTAGTCACTTATCGCTTCGATCAAGTGAGTATAATTCCTGCAAGCAGATCAGCTTTGGAAACCGATTCGACTTGTCTATTCCTTTGCAACCAGTGCGAACAAGCCAGAGAAAAAATAATGGCATTACCATAGAAATTATTGGGGAAGGGATTATGCCCTTCAGTCACCCTTACACTTGCTTTCTTGTCAGATCAAAGATTAACATAAACTATGAATTGCATTTTCTCCGGGGCTTTCTAGAATGCCCGTCGTGTTCCACTGTCCTAGTGTAGCAAACTGTAACCGCTCGTAGCCTAAGCTACGTAAGGCTTCTGATGATGAAGTATTGGTGCAGAAGAACATATTAGATGCTATATTTATTTGCAGTTTGCTACACTAGTTTTATTTTCAAGTACACATATTGCTATTTCAAAGTAACAGGATTATTCATTTTGTAGATAGTACTTTTCTGTTTAAAGATGATTATTTTTTAACCATGACTGTTTCACCATATTTGTTTGTGTCTTAAGATATGGTGAATCTTATAACAATTTGCTTCTCATTGATCGGCCTTCCCGGAACTGCCGTCGCTGGAAAATATTTGCCCGGATCTTATTCACTGGCTGATTTTATCCAACTTAGAGGGAACCGGACATACTTTATGCTTTTGGCTTTTTGATCTTTTCGATCGCGATGGTGGAAGCTATATACAACATGAATATGGTGATCAGCTCCTTCTATTACGGCAGGATAATGGCTGAATGTCCCCCGCTCATCCCGGGTATCATTCTCAATATGTTTTTTCCATATCCATGATCTGCCATGATCATCACTGAGCGCCACCGTGAGATTTTGGCGACCTTCTTGCTGGTCGTTAAACACAATAATCCAATCTCCATTCTCCAGAGTTGTCATGTCAAACCCGGATCCGGGATTCGGTAGGTGATTGTCTTTTGCAATAGTCCACGACAGCCCCCCGTCGAAAGATTGAGTACGTTGCATTAATTTAGGTTGAGGTCCATTGTCACGTAAATATGCAACAAGGTTTTGATCATTGATCTTGGCTATTGTTGCCTGAATACCGGCACCTCCCAGTACAGGATTACTATACTTCCAGGTTGCACCATGATCTTCGGTAATAGCAAATAAAGTACAGTCCAATCCATCGGAATAGAGTGGTACAATGAGACGGTCCCGTACGAAGACCGGTTTATTTTTTGTTTGCCAGCCCAGTCTTCTGGTTAGGGGATACCCCAATTGAGCATCCTTTTGTTGTGCATTCGCATAGTCTACCCCTTTGCGTACCATATCTTTTCCCCGGGCCAGGCTATCCATTTTATGTTTGTAAATTTCCCATTGGCTTAAATAAACAGCTTTTTCCATCCCGTCAATTTGTGCTAACAGATCCTCTTTTAGATATTGTTCGTAGGCATTTAATTGCTCGTGCACATTTCGGACAAAGCGATCATTGTCCTGGATGCCTCTTTCTGTTTTATCCCCGGGCTTTACAAATAGGATATCCTGCCAATACCAAATGGGAGGACCGGAGTGTAAAAAGTCTTCACTAATGCGGTACATAGGCAGGGAAGAATCCCACTGATTGGCTATTACCGGATACCACATCAGCCATAATCGATCTTTTTGATCTAAAAAAAGTACTGGATTTATATCTGGAAAACCAGGCACATCAGCCATTAAGAAGGGGGACGACCACTCTCTTCCCTGGGAAGATAAGCGGGAACCCATAATTCGGACATCATCAGCCCAACGCTCACCCGATCCCTGAAACCATGCCGCCAAAAAACTGCCGTCAGGAAGTTGTACTATAGTTGGGCCATGCACATGCTCTTGTTGTAGGTCAAAAATCAAAGAGCCGGTAAGATCACCCCCTGATTGAGCATAAATTGACAGGAACAATATGTAAAATAAAATGATGAGAATATTCTTTTTCATTTAACAGATCTTTATAAATCCGGAATCATAATTTGCAATCACCGTCAATAGTTGGACAGTTCCTGATTGCTTTCTTGGATGGTTGAAGAGGCAATCTGTTTTTTTATTCAAATTGATCGTTCATAATTAAAATCTTTGTGGTGTACGATCGGTTGGATTATTTATGTAGATAGATATCAGGGCTATTAAAATAATACAGATTGTCATACCAGCAACCAATTGCCAAATCTTTTTATTTCCAGCTGAATTGGATGAGTTTAGCCATGGTTGTGTAATCGAAGTACCCAACCACACGGCAAGGAAAAGGATAGGAAGATATAGCGTGATGGAATTTTTTATGCTTAGCTCTATATGAAAGAAGCCTTTATGAATCAAGGCTAATAGCGTATAGCAAAGGGATAGACTGGACAACATTACGAAACTAAACCATTTCTGCAACCGATCGCTTGCTCTTTGCCACCACGCCGCAATTCCAATGGCCGCAAACAAGGTGATACTTAACCAGGCTTCGATGTGCTGAAAAAGTACAAAAGAATCAATATCACTCACACTCAGGTTTTCGGCTAGGTCGCGAATTTTCTCTTCTGTGAATCCGGAAAAGTAATTGACCAAAGGTAAAATGAGAAAAATGAATATAATTGATAAATTTTGCACGGTGCGAGATGGCTGCATGGTTTTTTCCCATTTTGTGGTGGCGACAGCATAGGCCATGGCGATTCCTCCGGATAGACCAAGTATAAATTCCATCACATTCCACCAATTATAGGATAGCCCTGAAGCTTGCCCCAGACCCTGAATAAAGTTACCAAAGGAAAAACCAAATCCAGCTCCCAGCATAGAATAAATAGCCACCCTTAACGCCCGGTCAAACTTGTTTCGTACCATGTACCATATCATAGCTATAGCAGCTCCCAGGCAGGCTGCCCATAGTTCGGATCGGGGAGGAGTCATAAACCATTCCAGTTGATAGATGAGTAGCCCCCAGGCCAGCATTCCCCCGGCAACCATTTCAGTTAATAGTTGAGCCCACTTCGGTTGCTTTGATTCTGTTGTCTCTAGACCCAGGCCTAAAAACCCTCCTCCAATACAGCCGTACAAACCCCCAATAACCGCAAGCATTACATAACCGTAAAGCACATTGGGGAAATGATCACCACGGCAATAACCTATTACCATCCCATAGCTC
>JABDLW010000576.1 GCA_013001805.1 Saprospiraceae bacterium
GACCGATACTGATGGATTGAATTTAAGTTGAGAAACGCCATCGCCCTCTAGCACCAGTTTAGTGCCTTCGGAAATAACTATACCAGTACTTCCCCTTTTGAAGATCGTGACCGGATCCTCGGCCGTAAATCCTTCTTTGCCAATTTTATACATCAGACTTTCTTTAGCAAAGTAAAAGATAGCCTGTTCTTCTAGTTGCCGCGAAATCATGGCTTCACCGGAAAAAGTAATATTTTCCAAATCAATTAGCGCTCCCGACGACTCCAGGGCTAGATCCAATGCACCGGAGGGTTGTACAATTTTACAGCCGGTAAAATTTTCACCTCCCAACCTGGAAATTAGTGGCTTCCGGTTTTGATCATTTTCCGGAAGCAAAACGGTCACTATTTGTTTGGCGCCTTCCGGTCCGGCATCATATACTGATGCCAGGCGGTTGTGGTCAGGATAGTTGGGATAGCGATCGGGTACAGCCGAAGCCACCTTTTCTATTATTACATCTGTAGGCGGTGTAGCATAAAAGAAAGTTAGTCGCGCTCCGGGAATGGTAGGATAATGATCTATTTTAGCCAGGTATTCAACGTGACTATTTAAGGTATTTACGCTGGACTCATTGGCAGGATGCAGGTAATTAATAATTTGATCCGATGCAGCGGCTTGCACCTCGTCAAACAAAATCACGTAAGGTCTTACATCTTGCTCACTGTGAATCAACATCGTACTGCGTCTATGCTGGACCAGGGGAATGGCGCGCCCCGAAGATCCACAAGCATAATCGAAATATCTGCTGGTAAAACCTTCCACAATTCCACCTCCCAAGCGCGATCCATGTGACTTGCCTCCAATAGTGAGGGTATTATTTAACGGTGCCGGTCTTACCGGATTACCCAACCGGCCCCCATTGACCAATAATCTATTTCCGTATCCGGAGAATGCCAAACCATTAACTTCCTGATGAGTATGCCATTCATCTTGCGTTTTAATATTATATAAGACCAGGTGTAAGCCTTTCGGACCAGTTTCCCTTTCCCGAAAAAAAGCACCTCCATCGGTATATATTTGACTACTGGGTTCAATGGGAGCGGGTAACGGTGCCTGGGGCAAAAGGTAGGTCAGGATCGTTCCTTTAGCCTTAACGCCATCGTGGAACCAGGCGGCATAACCCGCTGCCTCCATATCAAAATTGACCACCCGTCGATGCAACATATCGTTGTGCAGATTTTGTGTGGGTAGCATATCACCAATAATGGCCATTTCTTTTGAACAATTCACGCTGGATCCAAATAGCCACCGCTGAAACTTCTGTAGCCTTTCATTTCCATAGTATCTCTTATCGATTCCGGTATATTCCAGCACATCCATATACCCGGCTTTAGATAGGCGGCTGTCTCCACCCCCTACGCGTTCCCATGCGTAATGAATGGTAACCGGACTTACGCCATCCACAGTGATCTGTCGCATGATCCCTTCATAATATGCATCATCCGGTGTGGTGCGTTCTCCCTTATAAATATCCCAGGTTCCATGGGTGCCAAGCCGTACATCCGCCCAGGAACCCTCGCGGTTTATCTTGAAAATCTGGCTGGAAATCACCTCTTCGCACTTGGTAATTTCTTCTTCTGAAAGTGCATCGTAAACAATATCCAAGGCTAAAATGGCCATATAAAAGGAGCCTAGATTGGGTACGACTCCACTCCAGGCACCACCATCCACGACCTCCAGCTTAGCATACTGTTCCAGTATGGCATCGCGAACCCGGTGGGCATGTACCTGAGCATTATCTTCATCAAGGATATAAGCCAGCGCTGCCGCTCCGATGTAATCTTGTAAGTTGTAGGGTTTTGTTGCGGCTCCGGCTTCTGACCTTTTCATTGCATCAGCTTTCATGGAGGACCAGGGCTCCACGGTTGCCTTGGCGCGATGCGCGGCAAATTCTTCTTTGGTCACAATGAGAAAGGGATGTCTGGAAGCAGGCTTGCCGGGTATATCCACAGGATTTCCGGCTCCTTCCGAATCTTTGGAACAAGCGAAGGAGACCATTAATATCATACAGGTCACTAATGACCGCGGAGACAAAAGGCTTTTTGCTCTCACACTCCTGATAAAGAAAATATACCCTGGCCATTGCATAGTGACAGAAATTTCATCCTCTAAGTTAAATTTATAAAAATGAAAAAAAGTGTTGGGCCACAAGGGTTCAAATTTCACACTTTCCTGAAAAACCACAGGTCACAATCTTAGTAATAAAGAAGCAGGACAACAATAGTGTGGTCATACCGGAATGCGGTAAGTCACACCCATGCTGGCGATTTTCGGGTTCCAACCCAACTCGTGTCTAAGCTTAACTCGCAACCCATCAGCTTGATGTGGTTCACCATGATTTAAGAAAACAAATGCGGGACTTTGATCAAAATGCCTGGCCCAGGCTAAAATCTCGCTTTGATCGGCATGTGAAGATAAGGAATGCATCTGTCGAACCTCCGCTTTCACCTGATGATAAGATCCAAAAAACTTAATTTCTGAAACACCTTCCACCAGTGCTCGTCCACGAGTTCCTGCCGCTTGAAAACCGGCTAATAAAATGGTGTTTTTTTTGCTCCCTAAATGCCTGTCGAGATAGTGCAAGATCCTGCCTCCGGATAACATGCCACTGCCGGCTAAAACGATTTTTGGTTTGTCATCCGCCACAATTGCTCGTGAAGCCCGGGCATTGGAAATTAACTGCGCTGCTGAATTCAGAGATCGGCGGGCAGTCAAATTCAGCTTTTGCCAATCGCTATATTCAAATAGCGTTTCCGTCGCATCAACACCCATTGGACTATCCAAAAATACGGGCATCCCTGGAAAATTATTTTCCTCTTTTAGCAAACTGATTAGAAATAAAAGTTCTTGCGCCCGCTCAACCGCAAAGGTTGGTATCATCAGAATACCCTTTTTGTTATAGGTGGACCAAATTACTTCTTTCAGTTCTTCTTTGGGATCGATGCCGGGATGAAGACGATCTCCATAAGTTGATTCAAGAATCAGGACGTCCGTTTCGGTAATTGTGTCAGGTGGATGCATAAGAAGTGGTTGACTTCGACCCAAATCTCCCGAAAAAATAAATCGTCTATTTCCCACTATTAATTCGACGATTGCCGAACCTATAATATGCCCGGCATTGAGAAACCGGAATTTCATATCGTTATTGACAATCACCCATTCCAGATAACTATGTGTCACAAAATAGTTTATTGATTGGGTTGCTTCTGCCACTGTATATAACGGATTGGCCGGTGCGTGCCTGGTATATTTATGGCGATTGGCACGCTCACTTTCTTCCTCCTGAATTTTTCCACTATCTTCCAATATAATTTTTGCCAATGCCCTGGTCGGGTGGGTCGAATGCATTTCATTTTTATAACCGTCTCGCACGAGTATGGGTAGATATCCGATGTGGTCAAGGTGTGCATGGGTTAGAATTACCGCACCGATCGATTTGGGATCAATAGCAAGTTGTTTCCAATTTAAAAGCCTCAACTTTTTTAATCCCTGAAAGAGACCGCAGTCTACCAGCAGATTCTGATCCCGGTAGCTAATCAGGATTTTAGATCCGGTGACTGTGCCGGCGCCACCAAGAAACGTCAGGGCAATATGATCATCAGAATGCTTCATGGAGTCACGATCTATTCAGGTATGGAATAATAGGAATTTGTGTCAACGATCGATGGCTAATTTCAATTCAAAGTCAAAAGTGACCTGATCTCCGGTACTGTATGCACCAAAAAGAAAGCTGGGCGCTTTCATCTGGAAATCACTCATTAGTATGTCTTTTGCACCGTGAATGGTCAGTTCCGATTCGTCAGTAAACGTGGCGGACATTTCGATTTCCGTGTTTTTGGTTTGGCCAACCAAAGTAAGGTCTCCCCTGGCCATAATGTGGAAACTTCCATCTGAATTTTCTTTTACCTGGGCTCGATCCAAATCAAATTTGATTTCAGGATATTCGTCTGTTTTTAGTGCATTCCAGGTGTTGCGATCCATAAGATTTCCTTTGTCGCTTTTGATCGAGAGGGCTGGAATCACGACATGTACATTTTCGAACTTTTGAATCTGTTTTCCATCGGTGATCAACTCTCCCTCAAAAATCAATTCGTTGACGTGGGATGTCCAGTCATGCATGGTCGATGTACCTGAAATGGTGGCTTTCAAGTCGACCACGGAGAGCTTATTTTGTCCTTTGGCGATCGATGCCACCATCAGGAAAATAAGACAGGTGAGAATACGGGCCCGTGTCATCTTTATGTTATTTATTGAATTAAAAAGGGAGGCATTCCTCCCTTGGCTTACTTGTAGTCTCGTCACTGAGAACCAGCACTTCCCAGTAAGTTTTCAATTTGTGTCATTTATCGCTTCAAATATATAATCCACAGGTTTTCCGGTTTATGATAGCTGTCATCGGTACTACTGATGTCTATCAAGCTGTAATCAATGTAAGTGCTCTAATTGGAGTACTAATATTTTGATATCAGTCATAGTTGTCATTGCAGTAAATCATAGACAATTATTACGCGTCGACATATCTTGGAATTTGATTTAAAACAAGAAATATAACATGGTCGGGTGGGTAATTATCGTTCTCGTGGTCCTGTTTCTTGCCGTTATTCTTTGGCTTCTGTTGGCCACCATTACCCTGACTGTAGACACCACTACTAATGAGTACTCGATTGTCTGGTTTGGATTTTTTCAAGGTCGATTGCAACTGGTTGGCGAAAAAATATATGTGATCGTCAGAGCCCCATTTTTTAATAAGAGATTTGATCTTGAGCAAAAAATTCTTAAGGAGATTACTGATGCTCAAAAACCTGATACAACAATCAAAGAAACAGCACCAAAACCAAAACATTCGTCAGGGAAATTCATGAGGAAGAAGTTGAGAAAAAACTGGCTTAGGATCATTAAATCATTTCAGGTCAGAAGATTTAGAATGAATATAGATACAGATAATTTTATTACCAATAGTTTACTTTTCCCCATCACCTACTTTGCTCAAATGAGGGGGTATCAAGTGGGCATTAATTATATGGGGATGCAAAGTGTATCTCTGGTGATTCAAAATCGACTGGC
>JABDLW010000583.1 GCA_013001805.1 Saprospiraceae bacterium
TAAGGTATATTTGCAAAATTCTTGAATAAAGGTAACAATCCATGTTTGAAAGTTTAAATGAAAGATTAGAACAAGCTTTTAAAAATATTAAGGGCCAGGGTAAATTAACTGATATAAATATTGCCCAATCGATTAAAGAAATCAGGAGAGCCCTGGTAGCAGCTGATGTAAATTACAAAATTGCTAAAGAATTTACAGACAAGGTTAAGGATAAAGCACTCGGATCAGAAAACGTATTGACATCTGTAAAACCCGGTGAGCTAATGGTCAAGATCGTCATGGACGAGATGATTGAGCTGATGGGAGGACAAGCAGAAGGGATAAATCTTAGTGGTAACCCGGCTGTCATACTTATTGCAGGTCTTCAGGGTTCCGGTAAAACCACTTTCAGTGGTAAGCTGGCAAAATTCTTGAAAGAAAAGAAAAGGAAAAAAGTTCTTCTCGTTGCCTGTGATGTGTATCGTCCGGCGGCAATCAACCAGTTATCTGTTATAGCTGAGCAGGTAGGTGCTCCCATTTACAAAGAAGTGGAAAACAAAAACCCGGTTGAGATCGCCACCAATGCCCTGATGTTTGCCAAGCAGAATGGTCACGATGTCGTGATCATCGATACTGCCGGTCGCCTGGCGATAGATGAGGTGATGATGAAGGAAATCAGGAGTTTGAAGGAAACCATTGTGCCTACTGAAACGCTATTTGTCGTCGATAGTATGACCGGGCAGGATGCCGTGAATACGGCTCAGGCCTTCAACGAGGTGATCAATTACGATGGGGTGGTCCTCACAAAACTAGATGGTGACACCCGGGGTGGTGCCGCGTTGACAGTTAAGTACACGGTGGGAAAACCGATCAAGTTTGTAAGCACGGGAGAAACTATGGACACCCTGGATGTCTTTCACCCGGATCGAATGGCTCAGCGAATTCTTGGCATGGGGGACATTGTCTCTTTCGTGGAAAAGGCACAGGAGCAGTTTGATGAAAAAGAAGCCAAGCGACTGGAAAAGAAAATCAAGAAGAATAAATTCGATTTTAATGATTTTCAAAGTCAATTGAAACAAATCAAAAAAATGGGGGACATCAAATCGCTGATCAATATGATCCCCGGAATGAGTAAGATGACCAAGAATCTGGACATCGATGATAAAGCTTTCAACAAAGTTGAAGCCATAATCCAGTCGATGACCCTGGAAGAAAGGGCAAGACCGGAATTATTGAATATGAGTAGGAAACGCCGAATTGCTAAGGGATGTGGGCACAACATTCACGAGATTAATATGTTTATCAAGCAATTTGATCAAATGCGGAAGATGATGCACATGATGAGTAAAGGAAAATTTAACAATGCAATGGGTGGAGGCATGCCAGGCATGACCAGGCCGTAATTGCAGTCAGTCGATGTTTTTCGTACATCGGGCAAAAAAAATACTCCGGTTGGCTGTCTTCTCTCATTTTTAGATTTGAGTTTTCGGCTTTCTGCGCTATGGGGCGGTCTCACCCAATAATTATCTAAATAATGTGGTTTAGTAACTAAACTACATATCTAAAAAAAGACACTATATGAAAATTCAAATTGCAAGCATTCTTATACTGCTGGCTGTCTGGGCATGCAGTCCCAAATTAGGCACGCAAACGGCCACCTCACCCATGGATAGTGAACCTATGGCAGCGATGGATAATGAACCGCAAATGGCGGATGCTCCCATGGCAGACGCACCGGAAGAAGCCGTCACTACACCGGATGATGTTATGATGCAGGAAGTGCCGATGGATCCCAGGGTACGGACGGGAGTACTGGATAATGGCCTTCGTTATTATATTCAGAAAAATAAGAAGCCAGAACAAAGAGCGGAGATTCGTCTGGCAGTTGCGGCTGGGTCGATTAATGAGGACGATGATCAGTTGGGACTGGCTCATTTCGTGGAACATATGGCTTTCAATGGGACCAAGCATTTTGAAAAAAGTGAGTTGGTGGATTACTTACAAAGTGTTGGAACCAAGTTTGGCCCGGATCTAAATGCCTATACGAGTTTTGATGAGACGGTCTATATGTTACAGATCCGCACGGACTCCCAAGATTTGTTTGATAAGGGTATGCTGATTTTAGAAGACTGGGCACATGCAGTCACTTTTGAGGACGAAGAAATTGATAAGGAACGTGGTGTGGTGGAATCGGAATTAAGGTCGGGACTGAGTGCCGAAGAAAGAATGAGTAATCAGTATCTGCCAGTAATATTTTACAAATCCAAGTATGCGGAGCGCCTTCCCATTGGCACCCGGGAAGTTATAAACAATGCTCCGTACGATGCCTTTAAGAGATTTTATCGCGACTGGTACCGGCCAGATCTCATGGCGGTAGTTGTCGTGGGTGACATAGATGTAGATGGCGTGGAGGCAGACATCAAAAGCCGTTTCTCGGTTTTAGAGAACCCCACTAATCCACGCGAGCGGGAGAAATATGGTTTTCCTGATCACGAAGAGACACTTGTTTCGATCACTAAAGACGAGGAAGCGACTTTTACCACGGCGCGAGTGATGTATAAACATAAAAATAAAAAGGTAAAAACTGTGGCCGACTATCGCAGAACCCTGTTGCAAAGTCTGTATAACCGGATGCTGAATAACCGGCTGGA
>JABDLW010000605.1 GCA_013001805.1 Saprospiraceae bacterium
GCGTGGATCCTCGGTTGAAGTGGATGATCTCATTTCCAATGATCTGGCCGAAGCCAGTGACATATTATTTGGAACTACACCGGCAAGACCTGGGATTGATACCAGGCCCGATCAAATAGAGGTGGAAGTAACTCATGCCGATCTCCGTGTAGCAAAGTATCCCGTCATGGTGGGTCATTTCGAACAGGAAGGCATTGTAAGTGCAGAGAAGGCGCTGGATAGAAGGTTAGGAGGAAGACTTTCAGAACGGCACCAACTGACCAAATATGCCGGGGACATAGGTGAGAATGAAATTATCATCTTACCTCACGAACGCCTTAAGGGAGCCATAGTGGTTGGACTGGGGGACAGTACGAAACTTACAGCCTTTAATTTACAAAAAACGGTAGCTTATGCAGTTGTGGAATATGCTTTGCAAGTGCGGGATCACTTTAGTGATGAGGAAAAGCATCAATTGGGTGAGGGACTTAGCTCGCTATGTATCGGGAGCAACTATGCGAATTTACCGATGCAGATTGCCTTAAGCGCTATTTTGAACGGAGTAAACCAAGCTAACCAAAGCATAAAGAATATTGACAAAGAAATCGCACCGATCACTAAGGTGGAATTTGTCGAATTATATGAGGATGTAGCTCACAACGCTTATTATAGTTTAAGTAAAATTAAGACACAAGAAAGCCGGCATCTTCGTATTAATTTGAAATCGGGTATTCAGAAAAAGTATGGAGGAATAAAGAAGAAAGTTTTTACCAAGGAGGATTATTGGTGGCACGACTTCACTACGGAAATTATTGAGTCGGAAGAAAATCAGAAGAAAAGTCAGAAATTGCGTTTCCGGTCTTCTTCCGGGATGGCAAGAATCGAACAAGAGAATCTTTACACATCGAAAGCTATCGTCTCGAACCTACTAAATCAACTCTCAAAAAAACCGGACTGGGATTCAATATATGCCAAGACTTTGTTCGAAATATTAATTCCAAATGCATTTAAGGATATCATACGTAATCAAAATAACATTTTATGGAAATTGGATCTGGAAACGGCAACGTACCCGTGGGAGATGTTTCAAGATACCGATTACGATTTGCGGCCCACTTTTGTCGGTGCCGGCCTCATCCGCCAACTGGCTACCGAAACATACCGGCCAAATCCCCAGATTACCCGGAATAAAACCGCACTTGTGATCGGCGATCCGATTTATTCAGGAACGAATCTTCCGCAGCTTCCGGCAGCGAAAGTAGAGGCGCAAAATATTGTGACGAAATTGGAGGCGAATGATTTCAGGGTAAAAGACCATGGTCTGATAGGTAGCCAGGGACTTGATATTCTGACTGCCTTGATGACGGACCGCTACAAGATCCTCCACATTGCGGGACATGGTGTCTTTGATCCGGAGAATGACGATATTGGTGTTGTCCTGGGTGATGGCATGAGACTGTCACCTGGAGTGTATAAAAACAGCAGTAAGGTGCCGGAATTTGCATTCATCAACTGCTGCTATTCCGGAACCATGGATAGTGCCTTTGAACGCTACTATCAGGAACGACATAAGTTCGCCGCCAATTTAGGCACTGAATTAATTCAGATGGGAGTCAATGCGGTGGTGGTGACGGGATGGGCAGTGCATGACGCAGCAGCAGCATTATTTGCCAATACGCTTTATGATCATCTACTGGACGGAGCGGAATTCGGACCTTCGGTGTTGGCAGCACGAAGCGTTTGTTACGAGGCTTATCCGCAAACGAATACCTGGGGAGCTTATCAATGTTATGGAGATCCCTGGTATCGACTGGTCGACAAACCAGGTCAATCAAGTGCCACGGTGGAATACCTTTCCGAAGAACAAGTTTTGATCGACCTATCTAATCTGCAGGAATGGACCAAAGATCAGAAGAGTCTAAATGCCGAAGCAATTATTGAGAATCTTCGTGATATCATGAATCGGGCAGAGAAGGCAGGAAAGGCCGGTGGCCTCGTCCGGCAGAAAGAGGCAGAAATCTATGCGTTGGTAGATGATCTGGATCTGTCAATTGAGCGCTATCGCGATCTCTTGGAATTAAACGATGCCTCCTATTCAGTAAAGGCTCTGGAGCAGTACTGCAATCTGCGAGCCAAGCGGTTGGGTCGCATGGGGAAGGGTACCGAAACAGAAATTGAAAAGTTGAAGCAAGATCTTCAAGCCATTCTCTTTATCGGAAAGACTCCGGAGCGAATGAGCATTTTGGGAAGTGCACACAAGCGTATGGCGCAGGTTGTCCCTGATGAGAAACATCGAAAAGACCATCTGCAGCATATGAGTTTGTATTATGCTGAGGCATATGAAATGCAAAAAGCATCATTGAGTCAGTCGGTTTACCCATTTTCAAACTGGGTAACGGCAGAAATTCTGCTCGGTACACGGTCAACAAAACTTGGGTCCAGGACCATCAAAATCGAGACGAAATTAAAACGCATAGAACAGGATTTAAATAAATATAAATCAGCTGACTCAGACTTTTGGGAAGATATTAATCTGGTGAATATTAAAATGTGCCAACTGTTACTGGCAAAAACTTCAGGCACAGTCAGCGAGCTTCAAGAGGATATCATCGAATTATATCAAAGGGCGTGGCATCAGGGCGGTACACCGAAGAATGCCCGTACTGAAATTGAGCATATCCAATTTATTGAGGCAATCTGGAAGGGGAGGAGTAGCATAATTAGGGGGCGTTTAAAGGCTCTGGGATTGATTAAAGAAAAATTAGGAGAATTGATGGGGTAGGGTGCGGCGATGAAGAGTTGATAAATAGGAC
>JABDLW010000633.1 GCA_013001805.1 Saprospiraceae bacterium
ATATAGTTCCACCATTTCTGGACAATTTCATTTTGCCCCAGATCCTGAGAACCACCCTCTCCTTTCACTTTTTGAAAAGCAAATAAAAGATTGGTTTCTTCATCCAGAAAAATAGAATAGTCGCTGATTCCCGCATCTTTAATCAATCGTTTCAATTCCGGCCAGA
Organism: Saprospiraceae bacterium; assembly: GCA_013001805.1. Taxonomy (GTDB): domain Bacteria; phylum Bacteroidota; class Bacteroidia; order Chitinophagales; family Saprospiraceae; genus JABDMH01. The sequence goes on from JABDLW010000633.1 coordinate 167, forward strand.
TTTCATCGTGGCGCCTTTTATATTCTTCTTTATGACCTGGTTTCAGGCACATTTTAAAAGCCAATCTGGTTTGCATATTATTGCTTGATAAACTTACCTTGATAATAAAATGATCCCTTCCTAAATCCTATGGTATAAATTCCCTTGCCAATGAGGTCCACAGGTATAGCGACTTCGCTTTCGCCGTCGATGCGAAAAGAAACAGATTGCAATCGCTGTCCCAGCATATTAGTTATCTGCGTTTTGTACTCGCCAGCAGGTATTGATGTGGGTAGATCTATATAGATGAATTGATCTGCTAAAGTAGGTCGAATCTGCAAGGTTTTGAAAAGTGATTTACGCACGGCTACCGTTTCCAGGCGCTCGGATTCGGGTCTTGACAAATCCAATGCCTGGGAAGCCTCCACCTCACTGTGAAACAAGGCTAATCGATTGATGGCATGGCCGGACGAACGTCCGGATATTTCCAGGGTATAAATTCCAATACTGTCAAATTCTACAAAAATCTCATGGGGATCATGATCACTCGTTCGCGTTACCCATGTCCAACCATTTTGATTATTTTGGTATATTTTTAGCCATCCCTTTGTACTTGTGCCATTAGGATTAGGCATTTTACCCACACCTTTAGGATATACTCTTTGCTCATTTTTTTCTCCATAAAAATCGCTGGCATTATTGAATCTCAGCCAGCTATCATTATGCTCGGTATTACTTTGCCCTACGGCGATCAAACTATGCCATTGAAATCTGTACTTTCCGGTTTTTTCAATGGCTATCTCAAAACTCAATAATGAATTGCCTGGGTTATTATAAAAATTTGGACCTTTATATTGCAAATACCCCTCTCCGGTGTAACCCGATTTACCCGTGTCTAATTCCCATGCATCATAGTTGGCTGCCGATTCGATTTCAATTACCATAATACCTCCTGATTCCTGAAATCTGGGTGACGTTTGTGCTAAAATGACGACTGGGCATAACCAACCAATAAGGACACATGTGATATTGCTAAGTTTATTTTTCATTAAAATCATTCAAGGAATATTCAAATAAATATTTGCCAGATCCTAGTGTAATAACGACCTGATTATTTTCCTGCTGTACTCTATTTAGATATACTGGTCCAAGTTCCTCAGAATTCATCCTGATTTCCGCCACCCTCGCGTCAGGCAAAATAACTGTACCCGAAGTATTGACAGGAATTTCAATCGAATAAATGAAAGTTTCTCCCCTGATTTCCCATGAGGACTTGACCGGACCAAAAAGAGACACAAATTCAGCCCTTGCTGTTGTTAGTCCACCACCCGGATGAGGGTTAAAGATTATATGCCGATAACCTGGCTGTTCAGGATCAGTGCTTAATCCGGCTACATGGGTATATAACCATTCCCCAATCGCTCCATAAGCATAATGATTAAAACTGTTCATTCCTTGTATAATTGTGCCATCTGGTTTTTGAGTGTCCCAACGCTCCCAGATAGTGGTTGCACCTTGGGTCACAGGGTATAACCAGGATGGAAACTCTTTACGGTTCAACAGCATGAATGCCAAATCATCTCGTTCTATTTTTGACAAAGTGCTGCACAAAAGTGGCGTTCCGAGAAAACCGGTAGTCAAGTGACCAAATCTCTCAACATCTTCCGCAAAATACCGGGCAGAATTCTCTGCCATGGTGTCAGGGATCAAATCGAAGGAAATAGCTAAAGCATAAGCCGTTTGGGTATGAGAAACCAACCTTCCATTTGGTGTAATAAATTCCTTTATAAATGCAGTCTTTATATGTTCTGCCAATTGCTGATACCTGGTGGCATCTGCAGATTGTCCTATGATAGAAGCTATTTTACTTAACATTCGGGTAGAGTGATAAAAGTAGGCAGTTGCGATCAAATCCTTTTCTGTAACTGAGCCTGCATAGTCTGGTTTATCAGAATGAAAAGCCAGCCAATCCCCCCAATGCCAGTCTTCAGCGTTATTCCATAAAAAATCTTCTCCAGCCTTGTTTTGCATAAAATCTATCCATGCCTTCATGCTGAGATATTGTTCAGCCAGAATACGCTGGTCTCCATAAGCCTGATAAACTGTCCATGGTACAATAACGGCGGCGTCTGCCCAACCAGTTGCTCCCCCCCAACCGTTTAACATATCGGGAATCACATGTGGCACTGAACCATTCGGTTGTTGATCTGCTGCCAAATCTTTTAGCCACTTGGTGTAAAATGCCGCTACATCAAAGTTGAAGGCGGCAGTTGAGCTGAATATTTGGGCGTCTCCCGTCCAACCGACTCGTTCATCTCGCTGCGGACAATCGGTTGGCACATCCAAAAAGTTGCCTTTTTGCCCCCATTGAATATTTTTTTGTAATTGATTAATTAGGGTATCCGAGCAGATGAATGTACCTGTTGGCTTCATATCGGAGTGTATGACAACTCCGGTAATACTACCGGGTGTCAACTCGCCTGGAAATCCTTCAATTTTTACAAACCGGAACCCATGAAACGTAAAACGAGGTTCATACACTTCCTCCTCTCCTCCTTGCAAAATATAAACATCTGTTGCCTTTGCAGCTCGTAAATTAGTCGTGTAAAAATTGCCTTCCTTATCCAGTACTTCCGCAAACTGCAGGGTGACTTTGTCACCTTTTTCACCCTTAACCTTCATGCGCACCCAGCCAACCATATTTTGACCCAGGTCAACTACGGTTTCTCCCTTTGGAGTAGTGATCATTTTAATCGGGCTAAGTTCTTCTATTGCTTTTACCGGCATCCCTACAGGAGCAACTAATATCTCCTTTGAATAATCCAGAACATCTACAGCATTCCATTGCATATCATTATATCCATGGACCGCCCAGCTCTCCATTTCGAGTCGAGCATCGTAGGTTTCTCCGTGATAAATGTCAGATTGGAGAATTGGACCATAAGAAACTTTCCACTCTTTATTGGTGGTTATGGTTTCACTGGTCCCATCCGAATAATCTACTCGCAGCTGAACTAACAACGCCAAATGATCACCATAATAACTGCGTTCTCCCTTCCACCCCAAGAATCCACGATACCAACCATCACCAACGATCGCCCCTATAGCGTTATTCTGCTGAAGCATCGTTGAAACATCATACGTTTGGTACTGCAGCCTTTTGTGATAGCTGGTGTAGCCCGGTGTAAAAAGGTCATTGCCTACTTTTTTTCCGTTGATAAATAACTGGTATAAACCCAGAGAAGTTACATACACCCTAGCTTTGTAAATTTTCTTGCTGATCGCAAATTCCTTCCGATAGTATTGGGCTGGCAGCGAGTTTTTTCCTTGTACATCTTCTTGCTTAGTAATCCAGGAGGCTTTCCAGATTTCTTCTTCCAATATCCCCATTTCCCAAAAAGCCACTTCGCTCCAATCAGAAACCTGATTATTGTTATTCCAAATCCTCACTTGCCAGTACACCCGCTGCATAGACACAAGGGGTGGCCCTTGGTAGGCAACATGTAGTGATTGGTCGCTAACTACCTTCCCAGAAGTCCAAAGGAGGTCCTTTTTATTCTCCAAACCGGCTTGTGATTCAGACACTCGAATTTCGTATGCTGATTGCTTTATATTTTCTCCTGTCGAACGTATTTGCCAACTAAGCCTGGGCATTTGAATGTCAATACCAATGGGATTTGACTTGTACTCACATATTGCATTAATAACTTGGTCTTGGGCAATACCCAAGTAGCTAGCGGTCAAAAGATTAAAAATGAAGAAAGCACAAACCGAATAATTTTTCATTTAATTTTATTGTACTACTAGAAATGTTGCCATAGGTTAATAGCCTCTCGGCCACAGAAATATCGAATGATCAACCGTTACTGATGGCAAAAAAAAGCATATGCTCCCACGCCTCTAAAATACGGCTGAGATCTTATAAAACTGTTCTGCTCCATACTGGT
>JABDLW010000643.1 GCA_013001805.1 Saprospiraceae bacterium
ACTTGAACGGCCACCGGATTTCAGGCGATCGCCAATATCTCGTCTGATGGATCAGTGCCGGTATCTTTTCTCCGTTGAGTTTTTTAGGCAAGTACACATCCACCGCCAATTGTACACCATCCCGCATGGTGACGTAGTAGGTCTTCAATTTCAATTTTTGATCCAGGGCATTTTTTTTGAAATCGTAAGGCGCGGGAATCGTCGTCGCTACATCAGTTGGAGTCTCGACCTCAAATCTCTTTTGCGCTTCAATGTTTGGCAGAAGTGCAATCACGAAGAAAAGGCTGCATAAGATTTTCAGCATAGAATCGGTCTAAAGATTAAATGGAAACAATGTCGAATCTAAAGACTGTTAGATTAAGGGAATGGTAAGCTTTTAAGATTGGCTCCATTCACACGCCTGGAACTGCGTGCAAATAGAACCGATGTAGTTAGGCGGGGATTAAATTAAATCAATCAAACTTGATGATATGCTTCATCAATAGTTCTTCCGAATTGAAAACTTGCTCTTCGATTCTCAATTTAGCGCCACCGGACCAGGCAATTACTCCTGCCCCATTCTCACCCTTAGCCCCGGCACTCACATTCCAGGATGCGATCCCTTCTTCGCGACCATCTGCCAAGAGGCGCATGTCTGTGTTCGAAGGCGCCCAGTTACCATTCGGCATACTACCTCCTGTTAACGCATCCACGGGCAATAAAACAGGATCGTCCGGAAAACCGAACAGATCATTGCCGAACTGGTAGTGTTGATTCTAATATCCACTCGCTAAATACCTATATTGAATCCTGACGCACTTATCTTTTCCTAAGTCTAAATGAATATTTCTTATGGCCAGATTTATAGTCAAAAAGCAAAATGAAATTGGATTGTCTCCCGACGCTCTGTTCTTTCGGGGAGAACAAAAGATCGACAACGTACTACTTCGATTGATCGACTTTGATTCGGCCAATCTGGAAGAGAAGGCGGTGGACAAGATCCGCGACGTACTGTCGTATGGCGATAAGGATACCGTGACGTGGTTCAATGTCGACGGCCTGCATAATCCGCAGGTGATGAAAGAGATCGCCACCGGCTTCAATATTGAGCGGTTGGTGCTCGCCGAAGTGATGGATACACAGTCGAGGCCAAAGATCCACGAGTACGCGAATTGCATCCTGTTGTCACTGAAGATGATCCAACTCGATGAGGCAACGGAATCAATTGAGGTAGAAAACCTGAGTATGATCATCACAGATAGTGTTCTGATCACCTTCCAGGAGAAAAAGGGTGATGTTTTTGAACCCGTAAGAGAGCGCATCCGCCAACAGAAGAAACGGATACGGAGTTCCGGAACGGATTACCTGGCCTATGCCTTGCTGGATATCGTGGTCGACAATTATATCTATATCATCAGTGTACTTGGAGAGGGCGTGGAAAGCATCGAGGATACCTTGCTCACCAATCCGGACAAAAGCATCATTGAAGAGATCAATGGTTATAAGCGACAATTAAATCTTTTGCGCAAGAGCATTCTTCCGGCTAAGGAGATGATCCAAAGCCTGGCAAAAATAGAATCCGATTTCATCAAGGACACCACCTACGTCCACTTCAAGGAACTTTTGGATCACGTGAATCAGGCCATTGAAGCTTCCGACAGTTATCGGGAGATCCTGTCCGACCAGTTGAATATTTACCACACCACCATCAGCAGCAAGCTGAATGACATCATGAAATTTCTGACCATTTTTTCGGTCATCTTTATCCCGCTCACTTTCATTGCGGGAATCTACGGCACCAATTTCGATGTCGTGCCGGAACTTCATTATGAATACAGCTACTTCATCATGCTTGGCGTAATGGCCGTCATGGCCACTGGCATGATGATCTACTTTAAAAGGAAGGATTGGTTTTAAAGGCTCGCTGATGAAACCATGTGTTTTTATCTGGAATCCCGGTTGGACTTCCTTCTGCGCTGCGGGGGCTTGCCTTTTGCCAGAAATGTCACCTCCACTGCCCGAGGCCCCTTATCGGTATCCTGTATCTTGAATCGCACTTTATTTCCTTCCCTTATTTTAAAGTCGGCATCGGTATGATGCACGAAAACTTCACTGTCTAATTCGGATGATTTGATGAAGCCGAATCCTTTCTTATAGTGGAATTTTTTGATGACACCCTCATAGCCCGAGCTGGAACTTTTTTGTGTACCGGACGACTTTCCACCTCCAAAGAGCGATTTTATTTTATCTAGTATAGACATAGTTCTTATTCTGGATACAAAAGTAATGTTCGTTTGGCAGAGTACAGAACCGATTAACTAACACTCCGGGATAGATATGGGGGAATGACAAGTTCATCCCTGAAACCTAAAAAGCCCATCCGGTTGCGGATGGGCTCAAAAAAACAATGCTCTATAGAGGAATGTCGGGCTATAAGAGCTTGTAAAGTAGGGCCTCGAGAAAGGCACTTATTGGTTTTAAGGTTTACAAGGCTGAGCTATTAATAGTTTCGTTTTTGTCTTTTACTATTTCTTTTATCATCGGTATCATCTGCTCTCGGTAGTATAGTTCACGAACAGTGCATTCTGTTACCCATGCATCGCAATTTTTTTTAATATCTCTGAATTAATTTTCCTGGAAACGAAGGAGGCCCCCTGTAACAGCTCCTTTGAATAAGTGCTTTGTGCAATAAATAAAAAAGCCCATCCGGTTTAGGATGGGCTTTTGCAGTTCGTGCTCTCTTTGTAATTGTCGGGGTTATTAAGAGCTTCTTGCAGGGTCTCGAGAATGGGGCAAAAGGGGTTACAAGGGGTTTAAATAGGGCGAAAATGGGTTGATTGTGTCTAGATTGAAAAGTGGTTTTTATAGGGCTGCTTAATTAATAGGTTTGTTGAAGGTTTTGTTTTTCTCTTTATCGCGGTTAATGTTTTTATCTAGTGTTAGTTGCTTTCGGTGTATAGTTCACCTAAGCTTCTTATCGTTACCCTCACTTCTTGATTTTTTTTAATTTCTTGCATTTTTTATTTGAGCCCGGCGATAATCAATGGCTCACCGTGTAGTTC
>JABDLW010000671.1 GCA_013001805.1 Saprospiraceae bacterium
ATGTTGGGGCTTGCAGAAGTATGGCACGGAGATGCAAAAAGACAATTATTTGCGAAGTCTGGCCAGCGGCAAGTCCATAGGTGCTTTTTGTCTGTCAGAACCAGAAGCCGGTAGTGATGCAACTAGTCAACGAACCCGGGCAGAGGACAAGGGAGATCATTATTTGCTCAATGGTACCAAGAACTGGATCACCAATGGTTCTACCGCAAAGGTCCAGTTAGTAATGGCCCAAACCGAGCCGGAAAAAAAGCATCATGGGATCAATGTCTTTATTGTAGATCCGCTCTGGAAGGGAGTACAAATTGGTCCCAGAGAAGATAAACTGGGCATTCGATCTTCAGATACTACCTCAATTACGTATACGGATGTCAAAGTGCCTCGGGAAAACCGGATAGGCGATAATGGTTTCGGATTTAAGTTTGCCATGAAGACTCTGGCCGGTGGTCGAGTGGGAATAGCAGCCCAGGCACTTGGAATAGCAGCTGGAGCATATGATCTGGCCCTTGCCTATGCCAAGGAGCGAGAGGCATTTGGGAAGCCCATAAGCAAGCACCAGGCTATTTCCTTTAAACTTGCCGAAATGGCTACCGATATCGAGGCCGCTCGTTTACTTGTACACCGTGCCGCGATTTTGCGGGATCAAGGTAAGAACTATGATATTGCGGGGTCAATGGCTAAGTTGTTTGCCGCCGATATGGCCATGAAGCATACTGTTGAGGCAGTCCAGATTCATGGTGGATATGGTTACGTCAGGGAATACCATGTTGAACGCATGATGCGAGATGCAAAAATCACACAGATCTATGAGGGAACTTCCGAAATTCAGAAATTGATCATTGCCCGAAGCATTCTTAAAGGAGCTTTATATCCTCCAGTAATCATCTAAGGAATATGTTAGGATCTGCATTTCAAATACTCCGGGTCGAAGGAATACCGATCAAGGTTCATTGGACTTTCGGCTTCTTTTTTTTATGGATAGGTTACATCGGCAATAAAGCAGGGCTAAGTCGTCAGGGCATCATCACGCTGGGAATTTTTGCACTGGTGCTATTTGTATGCGTGGTCCTGCATGAGCTCGGACATGCACTCACTGCCAGGCGTTTTGGAGTGCAAACAAAAGACATCATCATATCACCAATCGGTGGGGTTGCCAGATTATATCACATGCCGGAGAAACCAGCTCAAGAGCTGATCATTGCTATTGCCGGTCCTGCGGTGAATTTTGTAATCGCCATCATACTGGGTGTATATCTTTATTTATTTACGGTCCAGGGTTTAATGCCGGTGGGAGATCCTGAAAAAATATTTGATGTATCCTCCAATTTTCTGCCAGCTCTTTTTTGGCTTAATACAGCATTGATCGTTTTCAATCTGATTCCCGCTTTTCCAATGGATGGAGGAAGAATACTGCGCTCCCTGCTTTCTATGCGCTGGGGTAGGAAAATTGCCACTCGCTGGGCTTCCTTGATGGGTCAACTATTAGCGTCGGCCTTTATAGCCTACGGGTTAATCAAAGGAGATTATATTTTAGTTTTTATTGGTGTCTTTGTTTTTCTGTCCGCAGCTGGCGAATACCGGATGGTCGCAGCAGAAGTGCTTTTGCAAACCGGAGTGGTGAGAGATGTTCTACGGTCAAATTACACAGCAATTTATCAAGACGACTTAATGCATCACGCGATAGATCTGCATTCGCGTGGTCCGGAAAAAGATTTCATTGTAATTGATCAATGGGGGCAGATTCAGGGGGTCTTGCATGAAGAGTTTATCGAAGACGCGAAAAAAAAATCAGATGACCAGGCTCCAGTAAAAGAATACATGAGCCCAAGTTATGAATCAATCTCGCAACAACTAAGTCTAAAAGATGTACTTCTTTTATTCCAGAAAAAAGGATATTCAATTGTGCCGGTGTTCAATACAGAAAAAATGGTTGGGGTAGTTGATAGGAAAGGATTAAATCACTATCTTACTGCGAGGACCAGCTTTTGGCAAAATTGGACACGAAAATAAATCCCGTAAGAACTCTACTCTTTAGCCTGCTATACTTTTGGGCAACATTACTGCCTTTAGGTATTTATTCCCAGTCGTCACAAAGTTTATTTGACATCATCTATGAGGCTGATTCTGTGGATGTAACCATAGAAACTAATTTTAAGAGCTTACTTAAAAAAAAGGATGAATACCAGGATGCAAAGATCTTAATCAAGTCCCCTGGTCTGGTTTTATTAGATACCATGGGCGAGGTCAGAACGCGGGGCAATGCGCGAAAGGCCATTTGCTATATGCCACCTACTAAATTGAGAGTAAGTAAAAAGCATCTGGAGAATAAGGGACTTAGTACTTATCCGACATTAAAAGTGGTGAATTCTTGTTCGTTCTCAGACCTTGCTGAGTCTTATCTCCGACTTGAACATTTCATTTATGAAGTCTACAATGTATTGACAGAAAGAAGCTTCAGGAGCAAATTTCTAAATCTGAGATACATTGATAGTGAAGGGAAGAAAAATCCGGTAGAATTTGAAGGTTTTTTAATCGAGCATGAAGATCAAATGGCTGCGCGTATGAATGGCGAAATTTTTTCTCCATCCTTTTTTAAACCCGAATTGTTAGAACGAGAATCCTATCTACTCTTTTGCATGTTTCAATATATGATTGGTAACACCGATTGGAAGGTATTAAACAAACACAATCTTGAAATAATAAAAGTCAGTGAAGAAAGGAAATTGTATCCAGTGGCTTATGATTTTGATTATTCTGGTGTCGTCCACACTTCTTATGCCGTACCAAATGAACGCACACCATTAAAGAATGTCACGGAGCGCTTTTACCTGGGTCCCTGTCAAACAGACGATGAAATCACGACAATGCAGCGATTATTTTCTGATAAAAAACAGGCCATCATGTCGCTGGTGACCACTTGCCTTAAAGATGAAAAACAACAAAAAGTCTGCGGTAACTATATCCAACAGTTTTATGATATCATCGAGGACGATAAGTGGTCTAAACAGGTTTTTAGCAACTGTATCGACTATTAGGTAGAACGTTGTGCCTGTGAATTCCAAGGTGTACTTGGACTGAAATCACTGCGAATCTATCGTGACAAAGTCGATTCAGATACAAATCTGCCCGATTTTAGGAATTTGGTTTACGACTAGGTTCGAAGTTTTCCACGTTGTACTAAATCTTAAAAAGCTGTTGTTAGCTTACCGATATGAGTTTGCCCGAAAAGTATTAAATCACTACCTTACTGCAAGGACCAACTTCTGGTAAAATTGGACACGAAAATGAATCCTGTCAGAACGCTACTTTATAGCCTGCTATTCTTTTGCACCTTCCTATATCCTTCGCAAGTTTTTCTGCAATCTACAGTGAGTCTGTTCGACCTGGTGTATGAACTAGACTCGGCTGAAGTGACCATTGAAACTGATTTTAAAAGCTTACTTAAAAAGAAAGATGAGTATCAGGAAGCAAAAGTCCTGATAAAATCCGGCGATGAGGTCTTGCTTGATACGGTGGGAGAGATCCGGACAAGGGGCAATGCCAGAAAGACCATCTGTTATATGCCTCCAACCAAGTTAAGGTTTGACAAAAAGTATTTGGAAAACAGGGATCTTAGTACCTATCCCACATTAAAGGTGGTCAATTCTTGTTCCTTTACAAATTTGGCAGAATCTTATGTTCGCCTGGAACACTTAATTTATGAAGCTTACAATATCCTTACCGATCGTAGCTTCAGAACCAAGTTTATCAAATTAAAATATATCGACAGTCAGGGCAAAAAAAATCCGGTTGATTTTGAGGGTTTTTTAATTGAACACGAAGATCAGATGGCCGACCGGATGCATGGTGAGATTTTCTCCCCAACATATTTCAAGCCAGAGATGTTGCACCGGGAATCGTACATTCTCTTCGCCATGTTTCAGTACATGATCGGCAACACAGATTGGAAAGTCCTAAATAAACACAATCTGGAAATTGTCAAGGTAAACCAGGATCGCACCTGCTACCCGGTAGCTTACGATTTTGACTATGCCGGAGCAGTACATGCCACCTACGCTGTTCCAAACGAGAAGGTGCCGATCAAAACAGTTACGGAACGCTTCTATCTGGGACCGTGTCAGACCGATGTAGAAATTGAAAGCATGCGAGCTCTTTTCTCTTCCAAAAAAGATGAGATTATGGCTTTAGTTGAGAAATGTTTAAGCAATAAGAAGCAGCAAGACATCTGTGCTTACTACCTGGGAGAATTTTATGAAGTCATAGAAAATGAAAAAATGGCTCAGGCGGTCTTTAGTAATTGCATCGACTATTGAAAAGAACTTTGCTTAGTCACTACAATTTCTTAGAGTCTCATCGTGCAGATTCCAGTGGCTGCAATATCTCAAAAAGTTCATCCAGATAATACGCCCGGTTCTGTGAGGTATAGGCATCACGACAACAGCAAGTGCCACTCCGCATAATACTTCGGCAAAGTCCCGATGGAAATGTTCCTTCATCATGGTCCCGATTTAGGACACAATGTCCCAATTCATGAAATACAATCATTTCCCGGCCGAGATACGTGCTGCGATTCCAAAATGGAGAGTCTATTGTGATCGTGCGTGGCCGGGCATAGCTGTAGGAACATTGACCGGCAACATGGTCTTCTGCAATATCTTTGAAAACTGCCGTGAGATTTTCTCTCGCCAGGTTGATAGCGATGCCACGTTCAGCTGCCTCGCTTTCAAATTCTTCAAAATGATCCCAGAGTGCCTCCGCCACATTTGGATATCTTGGAGTAGCTGGCTCTTCAGTAAAAAACGGGTTCTCCTGATAGCAAGAGGAGATGGTAAAAAGAACTAAAATTGATGGGAAGAAATACTTGCTGTTCATGTTGATATTTGGTTAGCAAGTAAGAATCAAACAAATAGGCTTTCAATTTTTTTTACCTCATTCAAACTTTTACTACGGATCGAAAATTGTTTTCAACCGAGGTGATTAGGATATTTTTAACGTAGGTGATAACATTTCCTTTGAGTCACAATTTTTTGAAGATGATAGGGTGATTTCCGTGAATGTGTTAGTCAAGAAAGAGAGCTCTAACGGATACCTCCACCTGGAGATAGGCCAGCAGGCTGTTTTATTTTGCATTCCAAAGACTTCCACTAATTGCTAACTTTAAAACAAAATTAGTGATCATGAGACTTCCAATTTTCCGACCTTTTATTCTGGTTTTCCTGCTCATTTCCTGTTACTCTTTGCCGGTGGTGGCACAAAGCACCCAGAAACCAGTATTGCATGCACAGCACTGGATTGCCATCACGGGGAAACCACTGGCGGCCACTTCAGGAGCAAATATTTTTCATAAGGGTGGTAATGCTGTGGATGCAGCCTGCGCCATGCTGGCAACAACAAGTACGATGTGGGATGTTCTTTCCTGGGGTGGAGAGACTCAGGCTCTCATTTATAATCCGAAAAGCAGGAAGGTAATTGCTATAAACGCCCTTGGAGTGGCACCCACCGGTGCGACCGCTGATTTCTTCATAAAAAGGGGATTAAAATATCCTCCTCAATTCGGTCCTCTGGCAGCTGTGACTCCAGGCACTCCTGGGGGCCTACTCACGATGTTGGCAGAATATGGAACTTTGAGTCTCAAAGAAATCCTCGAGCCTGCCATCGAGATGGCTGGCGGATACCCAATTGAAGATCAGCTGGTACGAAGCATTGCCAGATATGCCGACACAATTAGACAGTGGCCCTACTCCAAAGATGTTTTTCTTCCACATGCCGGAGCAACACCGGAAGCCGGAGAAATCTTTGTTCAGCAGGATCTGAAAGAGACATTACTGAAAATGGTGGAGGCTGAGACAAATGCTATTAAAGCCGGTAAATCACGCAAAGAGGCTATCTATGCGGCATATGATCGATTTTATCGCGGTGATATTGCCCAGGAGTTAGTCCGTGGCACCCAGGAACAAGGAGGACTGATAACCATGGAGGATCTCGACCGCTGGAAAGTATATATTGAAGAACCTGTCATGTCTACGTATAAGGATATTGAAGTTTACAAATTGAATACATGGGTACAAGGTCCGGTCCTGTTACAAGCTTTAAATATGATGGAGCATTTTGATATGAACTGTATGAGCTATAATTCGGCCAATTACTTACACGGGATGTACCAGGTGATGAACATGTGCTTTGCCGACAGGGATTTTTATTATGGCGATCCATATTATGAACCAGCGGAGCCGGTCAAGGGCTTGTTGTCTAAAGAGTATGCCCGGAAACGATTTGGAGAAATTAATTGGGAGCATAATGATGTGGATGCTGGGCCTGGCGATCCCTACCCATTTCAAGGTGAAGTCAATCCCTATGGGGATTTATTGCAGCAATGGTCGGATGCAAAGCCGATTGGTAGTAGCACGGGAAAGCAACAGGGCGCTGAATTTCCCGATTCAGATTTCTACCTGGGTACGACATCTATCCAAACAGCTGACAAGGAAGGTTGGGTAGTCTCCATTACTCCCAGTGGTGGTTGGGTACCAGCGGTAATTGCTGGTAAAACGGGTGTGGGACTAAGTCAACGGATGCAAAGTTTTGTGCTTACCGAAGAGGAAAACCCATACAATGTAGTGGAACCAGGAAAGAGACCTCGGGCAACGCTGACACCGAGCCTGGCACTGAAGAATGGAAAGCCATATCTATCTTTTGCTGTACAGGGTGGCGACAGCCAGGATCAAAATTTACTACAATTCTTCCTGAATATGACCGAATTCGGTATGACCGTCCAGGAGGCGGTGGAGGCAGCCAATATGAATAGTTTTCAAATGCGCGGATCCTTTGCCAATCATGAGACCGAACCTGGCGTGATGCTAATCCATAGTGCTACACCTCCCTGGACCCAAAAAGCGTTGAGAAAAATGGGCTATAAACTGAGGATAGAAGATCGCACTTCCGGACCTATCAACGCGATTTACTTTGACTCGAACCACGGAACTATGTGGGGTGGATCAAGCAACTTCGGTGAGGATTATGGGATTGGCTGGTAAGGGTCTGTTTTGCGCACCTGAAATTCCGATTTGTATTTTTTCGTGATCGTTGCGCAGATACATGCCAAATTTTATTAGCGAAAAAGATTATCGAGACCACGAGTCTCGATAATCCTTACTATGAGTTTAATTTTGTGGCCAGTTACCCCATAGGCTGCAATGTCCGGAATTATCGGTTCCGGCCAAACCCTGTTGCACTCCAGTATATCCGGCGTTCATCACAGCTCGTGGTGAAAAGTGAAACTTTCCGTTGGAATCAGTTCTATGCAATTTGCCAAAATGTCCTTGACTCAAACCGTGACCCGCTTCGTGTAAGGCAACGGTTTCGATATCAATGTCATTATTATTTGGATTAATTGCCCATGCCCAATTGGGATCGTAGTAGATTTCGCGAAATGCACAATCTAACTGACCATTGTTGTCTATATCGGTAAAATTGCCATTGATATCTGTAAAGCCAAAAGTGAAAGTAGCTGCAATAACGTTACCCACGAAATTAATATCACCCCAACCGGCATGCATTAGGTCTGCAGTAATAAAAGGACTTCCTCCTAAACCAAAAATGTCAGCTACAACACCGAGATCCAAACCAAAGTCACTACCTTTGGCAATGGGCAAATCCGAGCAGTTGGCAGCGTCCCAGGTACTCATGGCCTGATCAATGGCTGCTGTCGTCTGTGCCCCGGGAACTCCATTGTTAGATGTAGCATCTACCTGATCAACAGAATAAATGATATCATCATCCGAACCCGTAACCGGTCCGCTCCATCCTCCTCTCCTTGCGTCAAATGGTACAAAGTCGAAGCCCAATTGCTTGTTACCAACATTGCTGAAGAAGACAGTTCTTCCTGCTTCCTCACTACCTTGAGCGATAGTTTGGTACTCAACCATAACAGCGCGATAATCTTTCCCTTCGGATGCTAGCTGGGTATTTGTAGCATCCAGAAACGAAGACATCTGGGCATCGATATCGTCAGCCGATACGAAATCCGGAGTCGATGATTCAATTCCCCCAGACCTGGGGCCTCGATCCCGGTCTCGACTGCGGATGTCATCTTCCTTCACACAGCCACTCATGAAGAAAGTGACAGTGAGTAAAATCAGTAAAATTTTAGAGCTTTTCATAATACGTGTATTTAGTTAGTTATTTAAATACTTATCCTTAGGAGATGAGCCATGGTTAATCTTGCTACCATGACCTACCAGACAAATTGGTAGGAGCTGCATTCCTGAAAAAATTTCTTAAAACGGTTATAGGTTTCTCTCCAGTGTTGAGTCTAAATGCGATCTAGCATCACAATTCCGCTACCTCGAGATTGCGGTATTCAATGCTCATTTCTTTTCCACCATGTAGTTGCAAGCCAATGGGACCGCTTTCGATGGCCGTGTCTGAAGTGTAGGTCATTACTTCTTTTCCATTTAACCATGCCTTGTATTCATTGCCCTTCGCCTGGACCTTTAGAATATTCCAGTCGGTCGGCTTTAGTAATTCCTGAACACCGGTTGCTTCAACTGGATAGCCTTTCCCTGGTATATAAGGTGAGCAGGTCATGTCGCGTTTTAAAGAACCCGAAATTCCGATTTGAATTTGTTCATTATCGCTGCGCAGAAAAATGCCGGAATCCACTATTCCTTTACCCATTTTGAAGTCGCATTTGATAATAAAGTCTTGATACTGCTTTTCTGTCCAAAGAATATTGCCCTTCAATTCGGGACCACTGGTGACCGAAAGAATACCGTTTTCGGCCTTCCACCAAATATTGTTTTCCGGGACAATCCATCCGGAAAAGTCATCTCCGTTGAAAATTGAATAATAGGTAGGATTTGTCTGGGAATTGACAGTTGTGAAATACACGACCATCAACAGGTAGGTAAGGGAGAATCTTAGCATCACATCGGGACAATTTAGGTTTTTCAGGGACACCAAGATACCAAATTTTTAAAGAAATAACAGGGACAAATTAATCACCTGAGAATTTCCCTTAGCTCACCGATATCCACCACTTAATAGGATCGATGCGATCGCCAAACTTCATTTTATCATGCAGCCAAAGCATCAGCTTTCGTAAAGGTCCAGCCGCAATTTTGATTGCCAACCGATTCCACCACTTTGAATAGTCTTTATGGTAAGGGCACACTCTGATGCAAATGGCACAATCACTGTTCATGTTGGTCCAGAATTTAAAGCATTTTTCTGCGTTTACGGTCCATTTTGTAATGTG
>JABDLW010000679.1 GCA_013001805.1 Saprospiraceae bacterium
ATCCTGGTTATGGTTTTTTGGCTGAGAATGCTGATTTTGCTGAAGTGTGTTCAGAATACGGGATCAAATTTATCGGACCGACACCGGCCATGATCCGGGCAATGGGTGATAAGATCACTGCCAAAGAAACTATGATCAAGGCAAAAGTTCCGGTGGTACCAGGATCGGAAGGATTGATCACCGATGTTGCTCAAGGTAAAAAATTGGCTTCCAATATCGGATATCCGGTAATTTTAAAAGCTACCGCCGGATGAGGAGGAAAGGGTATGCGCATTGTGCGAGTTGAAGATGAATTTGAAACCCAGTGGAACACGGCACGGAAGGAAGCTGCCGCCTCGTTTAGCAACGATGGGATTTATGTGGAAAAGCTCATTGAGGAACCACGTCATATCGAATTTCAGATCATTGGTGATCAATTTGGGAAAGTAGCTCATTTGTCAGAACGCGATTGTTCTATTCAGCGGAGGCACCAAAAATTGGTAGAGGAAGCACCCTCCCCTTTCATGACCAAATCTCTACGTAAAAAGATGGGTGAGGCTGCGATCAAAGCGGGAAAAGCCATTAAATATGAAGGTTTGGGTACGGTTGAGTTTTTAGTGGATAAGCATGGCCACTTCTACTTCATGGAAATGAATACCCGCATCCAGGTGGAGCATCCTGTGACCGAGGAGGTCATTGATCATGATTTGGTTAAAGAACAGATAAAAGTGGCGGCAGGCCATCCTATCAGTGGTGAGAACTTTGAACCAGCCCTCCATGCCATTGAATGCCGGATCAATGCCGAAGATCCATATAACAATTTTAGGCCCTGTCCCGGATCCATCCATTCCTTCCATAGTGCCAAAGGTCATGGCGTCAGAGTGGATACTCATGTGTATGCTGGTTATAAGGTTCCACCCTACTATGATTCGATGATTGCCAAACTGATTTGTAAAGCGCAAACCCGGGAAGAATGCATTACAAAAATGCAACGGGCTCTTGATGAATTTATTATCGAAGGAATTAAAACCACGATTCCATTTCATCAGCAATTGATGAAAAATGAACACTTCAGAAGCGGGAACTTTAATACCGGCTTTATGGATACCTTTAAGCTCAAGGAAGATAAATAGAACTAACTGAGCTGATCTGCTTGGGCATCCAAGCCGGGACTCATCCAACAATTTGAAATCCGTGATCGTTTAATAAACCGATCTTAACGTGAAATCTCCAGACACTGAGTTGCAGCAACTAGTCATTAATCATCAAGTACTTAGGAAGACATAGTGAAAACATTTTGGAAATTATTTCGAAAACTTGACAAATATCGCGTAAAGGTGCTTGGTAATGTGCTGAGTAATGTACTGGTTGCATTGTTTACGGTGGTGAGCATACCTACTATTATTCCTTTCTTCGAAATCCTGTTTGAGCAAGTCGATATGGTCGCTCAGCCAGTACCTTTTGCCTTCAATTTGGATAACCTGGCAGGCTGGTCAAAATACCAGTACAGTCATCTGATCATTGAACAAGGACAGCAGACAGCCCTGTTATATATATGCGGGCTCATCGTATTTATCTTTTTCTTTAAGAATCTCTTTCGTTATCTATCACTTGCCTTTTTAGTACCAGTGCGAAATGGGATCGTTCGGGATCTCCGTCAAGATCTCTACCAGAAAATTTTAGGCCTGCCAATGTCCTATTATACTAATGAAAGGAAGGGCGACCTGATCGCTCGCTTTTCAACAGATGTGCAAGAAATTGAAAACAGCATTCTCAACGTGATCGAAGTCCTGGTCAAATCTCCTCTGATCATTACCGGTTGCATTCTGTTTATGCTTTATGTCAGTCCCGCTCTTACCTTGTTTGTCTTTATTCTGATACTTTTCACGGCATTGATCATCGGTGGTATCTCTCGCACATTAAAAAAGAACTCTGCGATGGCTCAGGCTAAATTAGGGGGCATAATTTCCACTGTGGATGAGACGATTGGTGGCCTGAAAATCGTGAAGGGTTTTGGCGCGGAAAAGTTCTTTAGCCGGCACTTTTCCTCACAAAATACCGCCTTTAAAGATTTGCTTAATCGCATTCTGTGGAGACGAGATTTATCTAGTCCACTATCAGAGTTTCTGGGCATTGCCACTGTGGCGGTGCTACTTTGGTATGGTTCCAATCAAGTGTTTAATAATCAATTGGAACCCAGTACATTTTTTGCATTTATTTTTGCCTTTTTTAGTGTCATTGAACCAGCAAAATCGTTTGCTAAGGCCTACTATGATATTCAGAAGGGCCTTGCTGCTGCCGACCGTGTCGACGAGGTAATGACAGTAGAAAATCATATTGAAGATCCGGTAGCTCCAAAACCTATTCACGCATTTAACAAAGCCATAGCATTTAAAAATGTGTCTTTCCGCTATAGTAGTTATGAGCCTCTGGTTCTAAAAAATATCAGCTTCGAGGTCCCAAAAGGGAAGGTAGTGGCTCTGGTAGGAGCATCCGGCAGTGGCAAGACAACGATTGTAGATTTGATAAGTCGTTTTTATGACGTAACTGAGGGGCAGATACTCATTGACGATAATGATATACGACACTACTTACTTGCAGATTTACGTAAACAAATTGCCGTAGTATCACAAGATCCTGTGGTATTTAATGATACAATTTTCAATAACATCACTTTTGGCAAAGAAAATGTAAGCCAGCATGAGATAGAGCAAGCAGCCAGGATAGCCCACGCCCATGAATTTATCTGTGCGACCGATGATGGTTATGCGTCTGTCATTGGTGATCGTGGGGTAAAGCTAAGTGGAGGCCAGCGTCAGCGACTTACGCTTGCGAGGGCCGTCTTAAAAAATGCACCCATATTGATTTTGGATGAGGCGACTTCAGCTCTCGACAGTGAATCGGAAAAACTGGTACAGGACGCATTGAAGAAAATGTTAAAAAATCGAACCGTGATCATCATCGCTCACCGTTTGGCTACCATTCAGCATGCAGATATTATCTTTGTATTAAAAGGTGGAGAAATCATTGAAGCGGGACAACATCTGGAACTTATGGAAAAAAATGGTGAGTACCGTAAGTTTGTAAAACTTCAAGCGTTTTAATCCATGCAGCAAGCAAAGTCATTACTCATTTCCTGGCTCCTTCTTTTGGGTTTTTCGCAAGCATTGATTTCGCAAAGCACCTTTATTTCCGCCAGACTCACACCCGAATCTGGCGATACGCTGTATTTCCAAACTGATGAATTGCCTCGCCGCATCTCTATTAGCCCTCCAGGTGAAAATCAGCTCTGGAATTTCACCTCATTGCTGGCCCCGTATCTTGAGAACCAATTCATAAACAATCCAGGTGAGCAGCTCGAGGTGAGCAGAAATAATGTTCGTAATCTCTACGAAGTGCAAAAGAAAGGTTTGATATGGAAAGGTGGCACTTCGTTCGTTGTCGGTAAAACACAAATTAATCACAAATGGTCCTCAGATGCTGGTGTACCACTCCCATCCTGGCAAATGAAATATCAGGATGATCTGGATTTCGAGTCAACATACAGCTGTGTTTTTTCTGCGGTTGACATTCCCCAAAATTGGCGCAGTGCCATTCCCCGCGGCGTAGATTCGGTGAGGGTAACCATAATGGTCACACGGAGTATGACTGCCGATGCGACCGGAACCATTATGCTTACCGGCGGATCCCGTTACAATGTGCATAGAATCCGGGTGGAGGATGTCCTGATTAAAAAGTTATGGATAAAGAAGAGCGATACCTGGACTGATTTGACTAATACGACCGGCCTGGACGACTTGCTACCGGAAAAGACCCGATCTTATCATTTTATTTCTGACGAGCAGGGAGGAATTGTTTGTTCTGTGGATCTTGCTTCCGATGGAGATGTAACTCAGGTGCAATTTATAACGCCTACGGAGCAAGCGAACTCCATGAGGAAAGTCGTGCCGAGTCAGTGGCTTTTTGCTTATCCAAATCCGGCACTTTCGGTAGTGCGCTTTAAATTTCTCGATATTCCTTCCGGAAAATACACTATCAGGTTTTACGATATCCTTTTACGCAATTTAATGGAACGGGAATATAATTTGGCAGGTTCGGAAACTGTAGAAATTAATATAAATCAACTGGAAAAGGGTACTTACTTGTTCAGTCTTGTCGACGAAAATGGGAAGAAGATTGTGACTAAGCGACTCATTGTAATTAAACCCTGATCCTAGTAGACTGTTGAAATACCCAATCTAGTGCTGATTTTCCTACTTATAAAAAATCACAAGCCTTCTCACCCTTTCTTACTTCGTTGATCCTCGGCCTGGCATGCCACGGCAGACAGGCCTGCCCGGCATGCTACGGCAGACGGGTCAGTCAGTTACCGCCCAGTATCTTCGTTCGTTTTAGTACTCTGTTATGCATATTCTTAGTACTAATTTTGGCCGCTTTTCGCAATATACTGCGTTGCATAGCCCCGTCAAATAAATTTAGCCGGGCAGGCTCGCAGATGGCTTTGGCCATCCCTGTGTTCTGCGCCCACCGACGATAAATGTCGGGACATTGGCTTGTTTATCATAAAAAAGGATCTCATAATTATCTACAAAAATACACCTGGCAGAGTACTTGGCCTCGTCAGAAAACGACGATTTACGGCTTCAGCAATTAACTTGAGTATTTCAACAGTTTTCTAGAGTATCTGCAAATAGATGGCTGCAAAATGTGAAATGGCAGCACAGAGCACGAACACATGCCAAATGCTGTGATACCATTTGATGCTATCATTTTTATAGAAATATGCACCCACAGAATAGAGAAGTCCACCCAATACAATTAGTAAAATTGTATTCGTCTTCACTTCATTAAAAATGAGATACATGGTGACGACTCCGAGCCAGCCCATAAACAGGTAATAGAGAAGTGATATCCAATCTGCAATCTTGACTTCTCTCCATTTTACCCACGAACCAAAAATCACCAGCGACCACATTAAAAATAAAAATAGAATACCTGATATCCCTTGTGAATATCCAAGCAGATAAGGTGTATTGCTTCCGGCAATAAAAAAATAAATTGCAATATGGTCAAGCTTACGTAGTTGCTTTCGGTGCTTTTCAAAATAATGATGGTGATAAATCGAAGAAGCGCAAAAGACAATAAAAAAAGTCACTACATAAACAGCGATTCCAATTTGCAGAGCAGGAGAGAGCTGACTGGACACCCATAGGAGGTGGCCAAATAATAAAATGAATATCACTCCTGCCAGGTGTGTTATAAAATGCATCTGCTCTTCGTCAGGACTATAGGTTGAGCCTGCTTCCGGATGCAGATCTTGAAAATTCGGCTCTTTAAATTCCATAGGACGAAGATAAGAGTGATTTTACTATTTTGTCAAATTAACTATGCCGCGACATCTTTCCCTATCACCAATTTCCCACCTGATCGATCCCATTTTAGATCAAAATCGGATCAATATATATATGAAACGCGATGACCTGATCGCAGGTGCATGTCAAGGTAATAAAATGCGAAAGTTGAAATATCAGGTTGGCCATCTACCGAAAATTAATAAACCCCAAATACTGACTTTTGGTGGAGCATTTTCAAATCACCTATATGCGGTGGCCGCTTATGGCGCCGAGGTAGGTATTGAAACCATAGGCATAATACGTGGTGAATTTGACCTTGCCAATCCGACCCTTAAAAAGATCCGGCAATGGGGCATGTTATTGCATTTTGTAAGTCGTAGTGAATACAGCCAGAGAAATGAGCCAGCGTACCTTCGTAAGTTACAGGAGAAGTTCCCCTTTGCTCACATCATACCGGAGGGTGGCAATCATCCTGATGCCTATCCTGGTATTATCGAGATGGTTAATGAAATCAGGGTACAACACCCCGAAACAATACACTACTGGGTGTGTCCATATGGTACAGGTAGCACCGCTGCCGGAATCGCCCGGGGCCTAAAGAAAGGAGAAATGCTTTCAGCGTTTGTCGTGTTAAAGGGTTTAAAGCTTGCAGCCGAAAAAGCAAGATTCACCAGCCAACCCATAACTTTTCATGAAGCACACTATGGTGGATATGCAAAAAGATGCAAAGTAATTGAAGATTTTATCATGGAATTCCATGCCAGGCATGATATTATTTTGGATCCGATATACACCGGCCGGATGATGCATGCACTTTATCAGCAAATACATCAAAATAAAATAAAGCCCGGTTCAAATATCATGGTTATTCACACCGGTGGCTACCAAGGCATCATAGGATACAATTATCGTTTCGGAACGGATTTACCGGTAGCAAAAGCTCATTAGGCACGACCTCTTACTAATTAAGTACTTCTTTTTTTAACTTCTCCCAGCACGATTTTTTCGATAATTTCCGGATAGTATTTGTGCTCCAGAATCTGGACTTTCTTCTGAATGTCAGTGGGCAAATCCTCCGGATAAATCTCACACGAAGTTTGAAATATAATAGCCCCATCGTCATAACTTTCATTGACGTAGTGAATGGTGATACCCGATTTATTTTCTCCCGCTTTTTTGACCGCATCATGCACATGCAGCCCATACATACCCTTACCTCCATATTTCGGTAAGAGGGCGGGATGAATGTTGATAATCTTGTTTGCAAATGCCTTCACCAGGTAAGAGGGGATGAGCCATAGGAATCCCGCTAGAATAATGTAGTCAATCGATTGGTGATTTAGTTCAAAGACAATCTGCTTGGTGTGATAGAAGAATTGACGATCGATGATCATCGAGGGAATGTCATAATGCTCGGCAAAGTTTAAAACCCCGGCGTTTGCTTTATTACTGACAATCAGTGATATCTCTACATCATCGCTTTCCTCAAAATACTGAATTATCTTCTGGGCATTGCTGCCCGTGCCTGAAGCAAAAATTGCTAATCGAATCATCTATCTCCGAATCGGAATATATTTATTTCGGTTGGCAGGATCAATCGTAGTCATGATGCGATAAACGTCATTTTTTTGATTCCGGGAGGCTACAGAAAAGACATCTGTGACTTCCTGCGCTTTTGAATTAGAAAACATTTGCACGATCATAGAGTTGGGATAATCTTCATTGGCAGCTTCGATTCCTTTAAGTGCTTCCAGCATACCGACCTTTGCCTCTTCGGCATTCTGTGCCATTAAATCCAATCCTTTTCGATGATAATCATATAGAGCCTTCCGGTAGGAACGAATGCGCGGACTCAGAATATTCTCAATCATAAAATAGCGATTTCTTCCATTGGCTTTACTGCTCCAACCCGATCGCTGATCTTGTGCGTACTCCGAAGGCAATGCGCTAATGATTTCACTGGCGATTTGATAGTAAGGATCACCACCGTACAAGGAAAAACTATCGTGATCCAGTCCCAGAATATAGTACATATAGAAGGCTATCACTGAAGTTAGATTGTCTGTAAAGATATTATCACTGTAAATTACCGGAGTACTTGCTTCAAACTCAAAGACGAACTCTTTGTCAATATGATTAAAGAGCGTGGTTTCATAACTGGCTCCGTACACCGGCCGAATGGCTTGGATGCTAAGTTCAGCAGCAAATGCTGTACTTGAAAGTTCGCTACTAATGGTGATATTAAGATTACCCTTTATGCGTTCGTGGTCTTCATAACTTTCTTTTGACCATTGTCGATTGTTGATTAACTCCGTGACTCTATTTTTCAACTCTTCAAACAAGCGAGGATCTGCAGTTTGTGTGGTCGGGGCATTCACCTCAATATTGAAGAAGAACTCCTGAGCTTCTGCACTGACAAAAGCGAAAACGGCAATGACCAAAATCCAAAAATCTTTCATTCTTGTTTCTTTTGCGAAATAGTTTTCTCTAATAGATCAACGATATCTTCCGCCACTTCAGTCTTCGATTTTAGAGGGAAAGTAAACTTCTCACCATTAGCTTGCAGGATAGTAATTTTGTTGGTATCGTGCTGAAAGCCGGCTCCACTGTCTCTTAGAGAATTAAGGACAATAAAATCAAAATGCTTTTTCCTGATTTTTTGCCGGGCATTTACTTCTTCATCGTTGGTCTCAAGAGCAAAACCTACCGTGATCTGGTTGGGTCGCTTTTCACTTCCCAGAGTCGCCGCTATGTCCTGGGTCCGGACCAACGCCAGGCTGATTTTATCATCTGTCTTTTTTATTTTCTGCGATTCACGCTTAGCCGGAGTATAATCAGCGACAGCCGCAGCAAAAATACCCACCTGACATTCTTTCCAAAGATTGCTGGCCACAGTTGCCATTTGCAGAGCACTCGTCACCCGATGCACTTTGAGTGGTTCCAGCTCCGGTATTTCCAATTGGTTGGGACCAATTACCAGGGCAACCTCCGCTCCCCGGTCTACCAGTACTTTGGCAAGGGCCAGACCCATTTTGCCGGACGATCGATTTCCGATATAACGCACCGGATCTATATCCTCATAGGTCGGGCCTGCGGTGACCAGTACTTTTAACCTGGAAAGTATATCACTTTTTTTTTTGATGGATTGACCTATGTGCTCCAGGATTTGCTCAGGTTCGGCCATTCGGCCCGGGCCGATCAAACCACTCGCCAATTCACCATCTTCCACAGGAATCAAAATACAACCATCTTCCTGCAACTGTTTGATATTACGCTGAGTAGCCGGATGATTCCACATATCCAGATCCATCGCTGGTGCTATCATCACTTTACAACGAGCTGACAAGTAGCACGCTGTGACCATGTCATCACAAAGACCTGAGACTATTTTTGATAAGGTATTCGCGGTGGCCGGAGCAATGATCATCAGATCAGCCCATAATCCAAGGTCTACATGACTATTCCAGCCATCTTCCCCTACCACCCCAATGAAAACCTTTTTCTTGGACAGCGTACTAAAGGTGAGGGGACTTATAAATTGAGTAGATGCGTGCGTCATAATGACTTGCACTTCTGCTCCTTCCTTCACCAAAAGCCTGGTCAGGAATGCGGATTTGTAAGCGGCAATACTACCCGTAATTGCCAGTAATATCCTCTTACCTTCCAGCATTTAAAATGAAAATTTCTAGATGCTTAGTTCACGATGGAAACGATCTTCACCATCCTCCTCTTTATCGTCATCTCTGTAACGGTGGTTAATCTGATCATTCAGAAATTCCTCGGTCGCGATCAGAGCTGCATTGGGTAAGCGCTCATAAAACTTAGAAATCTCGATTTGCTCCTTATTTTCGTGCACCTCTTCAATGGTATCAGAAGAGATTGCAAATTCTTCTAATTTTTCGGAGAGCTCATGCTTGATCTCCACGTTTAGTTGATTGGCGCGCTTACTAATGATTGCGAGAGATTCGTAGATGTTACCGGTTTTTTCAACCAATGCTCTAATGTCTCTCGCCTTAGCAAAGGCATTGTAGCCTTGTACTTGAGATTTGATATCTGTCATTTAGAAAGTGTTTTTATTTTAGCCCGACTTTGATTGACCATTTCTCTGGCCTCGGCATTATAATTACTAGATGGAAATTTCTTCTTAAAATCATTAAATTTTGACAAAGCCTCCTCGTAGCGTTCCTCCTGCTTTTCATAAAAACTGTTTTCAGCTAATAAAAAGGCTGACTTAAGAATTAAAAAGCGCACTTCCTCAGCATTGTCAGTTTCGGGAAAATCCTTAAGGAGGTTCTCAAATGAATGCACAGCAGAACTGTAGTTTTTGAGGTCATAATACAATTTTCCTTTCTCAAACTCCTTTTGCTCCAACTTCTTGCGCAACTCGATTATGAGTTCATTGGCAGATGCTACTCGCTCGCTATTGGGATAGGTGTTGATAAAAATCTGAAACAACTCAATTGCCTTGAGGGTATATTGTTGATCCAATCTAAAACTGGGAGATAGTAAATAGTTGGAGTAGGCATTCAGATAGTCTGCCTCCTCCCTCCTCGCGCTGGAAGCATACGTATTTGAAAAGCTCTCAAAATAATGTGACGCTAAAACAAAACTGCTCTGAAAATAGTGACAATACGCGTATTTGAACGCTAACTCTTCAGCCTTGGCGGATCCACGGAAACTATTGAGAACCAGTTCAAAAAGCGTTTGCGCTTTCAGATATTCACCTTCATCGTAGTAGGCCATGGCTTTGGTATATACGATCTCAGGATCATTGCTCGTGCGAATTTTCTCGAACTCGGTGCGACATGCACTTAGCAACACAAATAAGATCAACCATATCCAGCCTCCATTAAGGTGCCTGTTTTTCATAGGGATGCAAAATTACACTATTTCAAGTACATGTTCAAAAGAAATTATTTGATGCTGAAGATGACTTTGTCAGAAGGTGTGAGTCTCTAACGATTTGAAAGCCAGGAATTTGGTCTTTCTATGTTTGTTTTAAGGATAGTTTAACGATCAGGAAGCCACTTTCAATTGGGCCAACTTCGATTTCTCGAGTTTTTCCTTGACATATCTCAGGTCTATTTCGAGAAGTTTAACGTTCTTCTTCGATGGCATTTCAAACATGGCATCGGTCATAATTTCCTCGCAAATCGAACGCAATCCTCTTGCTCCTAACTTATATTCAAGGGCTTTTTCCGCAATGTATTCCAATGCGCCTTTTGTGACTTTCAATTCTACCCCTTCCAGTAAGAATAACTTCTTGTACTGTCGTATAATTGCGTTCTTAGGCTGAGTAAGGATCATTTCTAATGCCTTGACATCTAGCGGGTTAAGATAAGTAAGAACAGGCATCCGTCCCAATAACTCCGGAATTAAGCCATAATGCCGTATATCCAGGTGGTTTACGTACTGAAGCAGGTTTTCCCGGTCGATCTTTGCCTTTTCTTTCGAGTTGTATCCGATCACCTGAGTATTTAACCTCCTGGCAATGATTTTTTCAATGCCATCAAAAGCCCCACCACAGATAAACAAGATATTCTCGGTATTAACTTTGATGAGTTTTTGTTCCGGATGTTTTCTACCTCCCTGGGGTGGAACATTTACATCTGTACCTTCCAACATCTTCAGTAGTGCTTGCTGTACACCCTCTCCAGATACATCTCGGGTGATTGAAGGATTATCGCTTTTACGGGCGATCTTGTCGATTTCATCGATATAAACGATCCCTTTTTCCGCAGCCTGGACATTATAATCACATACCTGCAGCAACCGGCTCAAAATGCTTTCTACATCTTCTCCTACATACCCAGCCTCAGTAAACACCGTCGCATCAACTATCGCAAACGGTACATTTAACAACCGGGCAATAGATTTAGCCATCAGTGTCTTGCCGGTACCCGTGCGACCAACAAACAATATATTTGATTTCTCTATCTCCACGTCATCCTTAAAATCAATGCCAATCCGTTTATAGTGATTGTACACTGCAACCGCCAGATATTTTTTGGCATCATCCTGGTCAATCACGTATTCATCCAGCGATTCTTTGATCTTCTTCGGTGTCAGATTACTGGGTAAAAGGAACTTGCTTTTATCCTTTTCCTTGTTTGAAAAAAGCTCTTCTTTTACGATATCTGTTGCTTGCTCAACACAAACCTCGCAGATATGACCATCTATACCGGCAATTAAGATCAGTGCCTCCGCTTTGTCGCGACCGCAAAAAGAACAGCGTACATTCTTATCTTCCATAATTTATCTACTGACCATTAAAGGTATACAAATATCGAGCAAAAGTCCCACAATCACAATAAGTTTGGCCAGGTAAGTGCGATACTTCCCTCCTCAAATAAGCTAAACTGGCGAATACTCTATTTCTTAATTATTCTCTTTCGTTTCTCCTTTGGGAGCGCGATCCAGTACTTCATCAACAAGTACATATTCCTTGGCTTCGGTGGAAGTCATCCAATTATCCCGGTCACAATCCACTTCGATTTTGTCATATGGTTGTCCCGTGTGACGAGACAGGACTTCATAAAGTTCACCTTTCATTGATTTAATCAACTTGTAGCTAATCTCCATATCGGTAAATTGCCCTTGCATGCCTCCGGAAGGTTGATGGATCATCACCCTGGCGTGAGGCAGTGCGGTACGTTTGCCTTTAGACCCTGCAGAAAGCAAGACAGCTCCCATTGACGCAGCCAGCCCTGTACAAATTGTTGCTATATCCGGAGCGACGTATTGCATCGTATCGTAGATACCCAACCCAGCAATTACACTGCCGCCGGGACTATTTATGAACATTTGAACATCTCTTTTGGGATCGGTAGATTCCAGGAAAAGCAATTGCGCCTGGATAACGTTGGCGACATAATCATTTACCGGGACACCCATAAAAATGATCCGGTCCATCATCAAGCGGGAAAAGACATCCATGCCCACAACGTTTAACTGGCGTTCTTCGATGACATGAGGTGTAAAACCGTGTATGTTGGGCACCGAAGTTTCCATATATTTCTCCAGTGTGGCACTACCAAAGCCCATGTGCTTGGTAGCATATTTTTTAAACTCATCTTTGTGAATCATTACTTATGTGTTTTAATGTCGTGTAAAAGAAGAACTTTTTCTATTTACCACTTTATATAATCTATTAAACCGCCAATTGTTTAGCCATACACCAATAATCATTCCTCTTCATGATCGTGATCGTGTTGATGCTGATGCTGATTGGCCTTTTCCGCTTCCTTTATGCGCTTCTCAAATTCATCTAAAGAAACCGGGTCTTCTTCAATGGTCACATGATTTTTGATGGCCTCAAAAATATGATCCGACATGCACTCTTCGTAGACCTTGTTAAATTGTTCTTGATTTGACATCATGCGGTCAACCGAACTCTCTAAAATCTCTGGGGTCACCGGGTAATTTCCAAAGTATTGACGAATTTGCTTGCGCATTGACTCCTTTACTTCCTCGATTTCTACTTTAAGTTCAAATTTGTCCTTAATCTTCCGTTCGATCAAGGACCAAATCAGGTTTTTTGCAAACTCTGGATATTCCCTTTTTAGTTGAGGCTCGTTTAGTTTATCATTACTTGCAATCAACCATCTCTGTAGGAAGGCATCCGGCAAATCAATGGCATTTTGTTCCAGTAAGCGCTCCTGAAAATCCCGGAATAATAGAGCCTCTGATTGCCGAAGATAAAAGGCCTCGATTTTTGCTTTCAGATTATCCCGCATTTCCTGTTCTGAGGAGACCTTATCTTCCCCAAATGCCTGATCAAAGAACTCTTGCTCCAAATCAGCTGGCGCAATTCGGATCACATCAGCTAAAGTCCCCTCGAACCGACGACCAATTTCCTTGTCATACTCCTCTTTATCAAGATTGAGAAAATATTTCTTCACATATTCCTCGGTACGGTTAGCTTCCAGATCAAATATATCGAAACGGAACGTGCTACCGATTTTCATTTTCTTGATCTCTTCCTGTAGCGTTTCATCTGCCAAATCGGACAACAGAACCTGAAAAGATGTTTCAAAACCCTTTTTCTTAACGGCCTCGCCTTCCAGTTCTTTAGCCTCAATAACCAGTCTGTCCTCCTTATTAAAATCCGCCTCCGGATGGACTTCCTTACCATGTCGCTTACGCATCGCTTCTACTTCCTGGTCAATCATCTTATCGTCCACGATGACCTTGGGCAGATGAAAAGTAGCATTATCCAGACCGGTCAAATCAAACTCTGGTGACAGGCCCACATCAAAAAGGAAGGTAAAGTCATCAGAATGATCTATCGAGAAGTCATAAATTTTTTGATCTTTTGAAGGTAGAGGCTGTCCCAGAATATCAAGCTTCTCACTTTCAAGATAACCACCGAGTTTCTCCTGGATCAGATTGTTAATTACATCGGCAAGCATGGCTTTTCCGTACATTTTTTTGATCACACTCATTGGGACCTTGCCTTTCCTAAAGCCTCGCATGTGGGCCTTCTGCTGATATTTCTTCAGTTCCTCTTTTATCTTAGGCTCGTAATCCGCCTGATTGATGGTGAGGGCTAACTCCGCCTCGTTTGTCGATTTATCTTTCCGGACCACACTCATATGTCTTGCTTGATTTATTAATAAATTCCGGCAGTTGCTGCATGACCATCCGCCGGTAAAATGGCCGCAAAAATAGTACTCCCGGGGCTTTAAAGCAAATAAGAAAGACTCCTCCGGAAATTGGGTTGAAAATCTTCAATGATTCCCTTACCGAAAAGTCAAAAAGAGGTTTCTCCCAAATAAGAAATCCGGCCAGATCATGGATGCGAAAAGGCCGGATTATAGTGCGGGTGAAGAGACTCGAACTCCCACGCCTCGCGGCACTAGATCCTAAGTCTAGCGTGTCTACCAATTCCACCACACCCGCATGTGTTTCTGGAAAGTGGCTGCAAAGATAAAATGTTTTTAATTTTCGCCAAGGGTATCGTGAGATTAGGCAGGATTGTTGCGCAACTGAAGGTAGACTCAGATTCATAAGCCACCGGATATGGCACTAATCAGGCAAGAGACAGCGGATATCACTGGTAGTCAAACATCACTGAAGTCAATTAACCGTATCTTACCAGAGCAAAGGTACGTACATGATATTGATCACTATTTGAGATTGTTTTTTCTACTAGATTTGTTATCAATCTGTTAGATAAGAAACCAAGTCACCATGATCGTTGTTTAATAGACGTTATAGTAAAGATATGCCTCAAGCAATAAATGACATATTAGATGATCGTAAACTGATTCAGTCAGCTTATCGCAAGCTGTTGAAGTCCATTAAGGTAGATATAGATGAGGCAGACAGGAAGAATATTCGGAAGGCGTATGAAATTGCCGTAGAAGCACATACAGAACAGCGTAGAAAATCCGGTGAACCATACATACTGCATCCCATTGAAGTTGCACGTATCTGCGCCGAGGAAATCGGCCTTGGCCCCACCGCCATTATCGCTGCCCTATTACACGATGTAGTTGAAGATACGGCCGTGACATTGGCAAATATTCACGAGAGATTCGGTGAAAAAATTGCCAATATTGTCGACGGCCTTACTAAGTTGAAGCATGATTTTAATCCGACGAATGCACAGGCGGAAAATTTCAAAAAGGTACTTAGTACACTCGTCTATGATGTCCGTGTGGTCCTGATAAAGATGGCCGACCGGCTGCATAATATGCGTACGATCGGTGCCATGCCTCGTCACAAGCAGTTACGTATTGCAGCGGAAACCAGCTACATCTATGCTCCCTTGGCACACCGGCTGGGTCTCTATAATGTGAAGACGGAATTTCAGGATCTCTGCATGAAGATCACCGAAAGGGATCAATATGATGAGATAGCGAAGAAACTGCAGGAAACGCGGCGACAACGCAATACATATATCAGTGAATTTATAGATCCCCTCAAAGAGAAGTTGGACGATCTGAAAATATCGTACCGTATCCATGGCAGGCCCAAGTCCATTTCCTCCATCTACAATAAGATTAAGAAGAAAAATGTGCCATTTGAGGAAATCTATGACCTTTTTGCGGTAAGAATCATCGTGGATGTCGAGCGAAACAAGGAAAAGCCGATTTGCTGGCAGGTATATTCCATAGTCACCGACGTACATACTCCTATCCCTGAACGTCTGAAAGATTGGGTAACGACTCCAAAATCTAACGGATATGAATCACTCCACACCACAGTGATCGGCCCCAAAGGCCGCTATGTGGAAGTGCAGATCAGGAGTGAGCGCATGGATGAAATCGCAGAGCGGGGATTTGCTGCACACTGGAAATATAAGGAGATCAAAAATCAGCAGGATATCTATGAATCATGGTTAGATAATATCCGTGATCTTATGGAGGATGTAGATAAAGATGCCCTTGAGTTTGTGACTGATTTTAAGAGCAATCTCTTTAGTGAAGAAGTCTTTGTATACACGCCTAAGGGCGACATGAAAGTATTGCCTAAAGGTGCGACTGCATTGGATTTCGCTTTCAGCATTCACACTGACATAGGATATCATTGCACGGGAATTAAGGTGAATAATCGATTGGTGCCGATGGGATACCAACTTGAAAATGGCGATCAGGTACACATCACTACCAGTAAAAATCAAAAACCCAATGAAGACTGGCTCAAGATGGTGGTCACCGGAAGGGCAAAGTCAAAAATCAAGTCTGCTCTAAGAGAAGATTTACGCAAAATAGCCGATCTGGGCAAAGAAATGATCGAGCGTAAATTGGGACACATGAAGCTAGACCTGGAAGTCAATGCCGAGGCAATCACTCGACACTACGGGTTCAAAAATAGGACAGACCTGTATGCATCCATTTATAATGGTTATATCAATCTTGCCGATTTACGGGAATTCAACGTAGAGCACGGTCGAATCATTTTCGACGCTCCGAAATTACGGAGGCAGGAGATTCCCAAGGCTGCTCCTTCCAGAAGATCTAAAAATGATAAAGTCTCCGTGCGGCCATTAGTCCTCATCAATGGGGAACCCGGTGACCAATACGACTATGTTTTTGCAACTTGCTGTAATCCCGTTATGGGTGATGATATTTTTGCCTTTGTAGGTACCAATAGTGGTGTAAAAATCCATCGCACATCCTGTCCGAATGCCCGGGATATGATGACTAATTTTGGCTACCGGACACTTAATGCCGATTGGTCTAACCATACAGCAACTGAGTTTGTAGCCAACCTCGTCATTACCGGTATAGATGATGGTCCTGGTGTTATAGAACGGGTAACCAGCGAGATCTCTTCGAAACTAGGTATGAACATTCGATCGTTTTCGATAGCGGGAGATGAAGGTTATTATGAAGGAAAGATAAGCCTGGTAGTAGCCAATACGAACCAACTAAGTCAGGTGCTCAGAGCTCTGAAATCACTCGATGGGGTATCTACCGTAACCCGAACAGACTAAGATAATTATGGCCGATCAAATTTCTTCACCCGAAGTCGTCCAGGAAGTCAAAGATATTTTCTCCTTGCACCTGGAGACACAAGGGTTGCGTAAAACCCCCGAACGCTATGCCATTCTCGAAGAAATTTATCGAAGGACCGATCATTTTGATGCCGAGGCTCTTTATATCCACATGAAGAACCAAAATTATCGTGTAAGCCGGGCAACTGTTTACAATACACTGGAGCTCCTGGTCACCTGCGACCTGATAAAGAAGCACCAATTTGGAAAGAATCTGGCTCAATACGAAAAATCGCACGGCTACAAACAACATGATCATCTCATCTGCAAAGACTGCGGCAAAGTTTTAGAATTTTGTGATCCCAGAATCCAGCAGATTAAAGATACTATGGGAGATATTTTGAACTTTGAGATCACTGACCATGCCCTTAATCTATATGGACATTGCCGGCATTGCCAAGAGCAAACTCATAAAAAAGAAGATAAGTAGAGGATCTGGGAGGCTGTTGTTCAGCAATCAACTTGACTATTTCAAAACACCCTTTAGGAACGCAGAATCAATTTGCTCCGTTCGGGACCCGTCGAAATCATACTAAAAGGGACTCCAAGCGTAGATTCAAGGTCCTGGATGTATCCCCGAGCCCGCCCAGGCAAATCCTCATACGCAGTTATGCCATCCAGACTGGTCTGCCAGCCTTCGAAGGATTGCCAAACGGGGCTAATCTCTTGATCACAGATATCGAAGGGTAAGGTAGAGACCAATTTGTCTTTAATCTGGTACGACTTTGCCACTTTAATGGTTTCAAAACTATCCAGCACGTCGATCTTCGTCATTACGAGTTGCGTCACACCATTGATCATGATCGTATATTTCAGTTGGGGTATATCCAGCCAGCCACATCTTCGCGCCCGACCTGTAGTGGCACCAAACTCCATCCCGAGCTTTCCTAATTTGGTTCCATCTTCATCGAATAGCTCAGATGGGAAAGGTCCACTGCCGACTCTGGTACAGTATGCTTTAGTAATGCCAATGACTTCACCGATGTTTTTCGGAGCGATGCCCAGTCCAATACAGGCACCAGCTGAAATGGTATTAGAAGAAGTCACATAGGGATAAGTTCCAAAATCTATGTCGAGCATACTTCCCTGAGCTCCTTCCGCCAACACGCGTTTTCCCTCGCTCAGAGCTTCATTCAGGTAATATTCTCCATCGACAAAGGGAAGAGATCTGAGTTGATCCAGGTTCTCCATCCAATACTTCTCCTCCTGATCCAGGTCAAAATCAAATTCCGGATAGATCTTTAATAGGCCCAAATGTTTTTCTTTTAATGCCTGATATTTTTTGTCAAAATCACCCGAGGTGAGGTCACCAACACGCAGGCCATTTCTACCTGTCTTATCCATATAGGTTGGTCCGATACCGCGCAGAGTGGAGCCAATTTTCGATTTGCCTTTAAATGCTTCCGAGGCCTGATCCAGTAAGCGATGTGTAGGTAGGATCAGATGGGCTTTCCTGGCCACTAAAAGGTTACCATCCAGTACGATTCCAGCGGCTTTAATGGCCGCAAGTTCTTTTGCCAGCGTGATGGGGTCGATTACCACACCATTACCAATCAGGTTGATCAGATTAGATCGAAATATCCCGGAGGGCACTGTATGCAGTACGTGCTTCTTGCCCCCAAATTTCAGGGTATGTCCGGCATTGGGACCGCCCTGGAATCTGCATATAATTTGATAGTCAGGGGCTAGGAAATCAACAATTTTGCCTTTGCCTTCATCTCCCCATTGAAGACCCAAAATCACATCTACTGCCATTATTTATTTAAAGCTAAATTGTGTAAAGCGTAAAGATAAAAAACTGAGAGTCCTGGGGACCTTTCTGTCAAAAGAAGTGAATTTTAGTTTGATTGCGCTGATCATATGTTGATGGATAATGAGAACTTTGGTCATATCTGTCTACCTGGACCTTGCCGTCACTATATATTGATAATCTAGAGTTTGGTCATCTACATCGATGTCAATGAAACCTGCTTCGCTCAACTCCTTCTCAACAGTAGAGATGGCTACTTTTTCTTCGACGGGAGGTCCGTTAGGAATATTTTTCATCTTGAATTCAATGATAACCAGCTTCGCATTTGGTTTCAAGTCTTCTAGCAGGTTTTTGAAATATTCAACTCTATCTTCCAAATAGGCATAGGTATTTACTATCAAGACAGCATCTGCCTCTCCAGATTCGATCATTGGGTCATCCTTCTTGGCTAAGCGGACTTCGAATCTTTCCTGCTGCGTCTCGGGTAGGAGAAGCCGCTTAGAATTGAGAAAGTCGATAAAGTCTTCGTCAATGTCCACTGCTATTACTTTCTTAGCTTTTGGTACCAGTCGGAAAGCAAAGTAGCCGGATCCAGCGCCTAGATCCACCACCGTTTTGTCTTCAAGCGGAGCCAGCAAATCAATCACACGGTCTGGTTTCTGCCAAATGTCACGATTGTTATCTTCATAAGTAGAAACTTTGTTGTGAAAATCATCGTCTTGATTCCGGTCAACGGTGCTATCTTGTTCCCCGGGTATATCATTTGATGAACCCTTATCCGCAGAACCACATCCCACATGTAAAACCAGCAAGATCATGGCAGCATACCACATGGATGTTCGCAAAATCATTCGGATGGGTCTTTTATCAGGGAAAGATACAGGGTCTCCAACAAATGTTCTAATTTCTTGCGCACTTGTTGGCCTCCACATGTAGCATTATAAGTAAATACACTAAAAGCATACCATTGGTCATCGTCGCCGGCGATATATCCACAATAATTGCGAACTCCACTGATCAAGCCGCTTTTGGCAAAAATCCGACCTCTGGCTCTTGATTGGGATAAAAGTGATTTCATGGTGCCACTCACTCCGGCAACGGCCAAACTTGCCAGGAAATCGTCCCATTGACTGGCAGGACCATCAAACATACGCTCAAGCACCTTCACCATCGTTTGGGGAGAAATCGCATTATCCGGTGCAAGCCCGGAAAAATCGGAAAAGTGGGCACCACTCATGTCTATTCCCTGTTCGGACCAATAAGACACCAACCAATCTTTTCCGATGTCCTCTAACGAAATGACCGAGGAAAGATATTGACCCAGTGCTTCGGCAAATAAATTGACACTTTTCTGATTGGTGATCTTGATGACTTCGTTGAGGCTAGGTGACCACAGGGTGTCCATAATCTTCAGATCCATATGCAACGGTATATAAGTACTTACCGATTCTCCAGTAACAAATATCTCTGTAGACTGAAGGTAGGATTTTACGGCATTGGCACAGAATAATGCCGGATCCGGCACCGATCCTTTAATGGTAAAATATCGGCTACCAGCTGGTATCGTACCGATCACAAACCGATTAATTTGAAACGGTGCACCCATTATGTAAGCTTGATCTCCACTACCTGCCGTGCCAGCCCTAACTAATGATTCAATGGTTAATCTGGGCACTTCCGGACTAATCGTAAAATTTGTAACCGGGGTACCAGGTTTAGATGGCTGCTGGAAGGAGAGAAAATAGAGATTATCATGATAATTTAACCCGGCGCAAAATGAGCCATAATAATTTCCCATGTCTTGGTAAGGCCAGGTTCTGGGTATGACAGAGGCCGGATAAAAGCTGGCATCGCCGACGATCCTGCCATTGACTTTTCGGATACCTGATCGATCGAGGATACTTTTGACGTGTTGGAGAAAAGTAGAATCGGTCTTGCCAGTAAATTGGAGAGAACCCAAGGTAGGATCGCCCTTTCCAATGATTATCAGGTCACCTTCCAGCGTGCCTTCCTTGATTTCACCTGAGTATCCGATTTCGGTTCGGAAAC
Organism: Saprospiraceae bacterium; assembly: GCA_013001805.1. Lineage (GTDB taxonomy): Bacteria > Bacteroidota > Bacteroidia > Chitinophagales > Saprospiraceae > JABDMH01. Next base: position 20,636 of record JABDLW010000679.1, read on the forward strand.
GATAATCATGGCCCAGGATTTTTAAGGCAGCGGCCGAGCTTAGTACCTTGAGGGTTGATGCCGGTGGCAATGCTGATGTCCCTCCGAAATCAATAATAAAGCTGTCAGCCGATAGGTCAAATACAGATATTCCAATTCCAGCGGAAGAGAAGCAGGGATCTTCGATAAATTGTTCAACCGTTTGGTACTGAGATACTGCAACCTGGGCGCAACCCCAACCGGGACAAACCGCCAGGATGATCCAATAAAAAGACTTGAGATACTTAGTCATACTCGTAGCCGATGTTAAAAAGGGCATCGCCCTGATGAACCACGGGAGTGTTATTGTGACCTAAAATGTACCCGTCCCGATTAGCCAGGACGGCTACCCTGGTATTTCCCGAAGGATCATAAATACTACCAAGGGATTCTCCTTTGGCAATCTTATGCCCTGACTTTTTTGACCAAATAAAGATACCCGCTTGCTTCGCCCGTATCCAACTGGATTTTTTGAAATTAATAAAAGGCACGGGGAACTGTTCTCCGTCAATCATTTTCTGTTGAATCAGCAATCTTTTGAGGCCCTTAATGGCCGTTTCTATAACAAAGCCATCTAGCCTCAGCGCCTCGCCACCTTCAAATACAATCAAAGGAATATCGTGATCTTTTGCCGTTTTTCGAAGAGATTTTGATAGCAATGGTTTCTGAATCAGATAGGGGGCGGCAAAAGCCTGCGCCAAAGTCAATGACTTTTCATCTTTTTTAGTGTACCGAATCTGAGGAAAATTGAACCGGTTATCTCCACCGGTGTGAAAATCCACGCCAAAATCGATCAGGGGCAGAACACGTCTGGTGAGAATACAAGCCATGCGGGATGCCAGTGACCCCGCCATGCTCCCAGGGAAGCTCCGATTGACGTCCTTACCATCGGGGACAACCCGGGAAAAATTAACAAAGCCATAGATATTAAGAATCGGTATGACAATGACATTGCCTCTCAGCAATTGATCAAATAATCCCATACTCATACTCTGCCGCAAGATCTCTACACCATTGATCTCATCACCGTGCAATCCCGCCA